>CALVTV010000162.1 GCA_944363005.1 uncultured Clostridia bacterium
GGGAGTAATCCTTCCGGTTCTTTTTATATGCCTTCTTTTTATATGCAGAATGGAAATGGTGAACGAATCGGGCAGGGGGAAAGAATGAGAGGGAGCGTGGCCAGGCGCCTGAATTGGCCGCGCGCAAAGGGTGCGCCTAGCGGCAGCGTGGATAATCCCCGACGCGAGATGTACAAACTGCACAATTCGGAGGGGGGGTACCCCCCTGGGGAAAGGTGGATTTTAGGAGGGAATTCCACCAAGAGGGCGGTAAGCCACGCACGAAGATTGAGCAAAATGCGCGATTATTTGATTTTTATGGTATTTCCTCCAAATTTATGCATCTTGCACAAATAGATTGAGGACGTTGGTGACGACGCAGCCACCACGCTGCCGAGGCAAGCGCGAGATGTATGTCGCACCGAAAAACAGATCCTGCAAGTTTGCAAAAAACTTCTTCCCCCTGCAAGCAACTGTCATACACGCGCTGCACTTGAATGCAGACCTTTTCAGTCAGGCCGTTGAGCGCGTCGTTGGGGCAGATGCTGCACGGACAATGGGTGGAATGACTGTTCTTGTAAGAGTAAAAGCTCATGGCGCACGCCTCCTTGGGCAGGTCTTTTTTCAGTGAGGCGGTTGCCTCACGATTTCAGAATATGCCTCCCGGAAAAGGGTGTGATTGATGACGCAAAAGTCGTTGCCGAATTTGCGAAGAAGGGGAAGCGGCTGTCCTGGAGCGAAACGTGCTTTCCATTAAATAGGTAGAATGGACACGGAAGGTCGAACATTGACCTGGAGCATAGCGGCGGCTTTTGGGTCATAGAATGGAAAAGAATTCGGATATGGAGGCGGAGGCATGCGCAGGCTTTTATGGGGGGTAGCGGCCACGCTTTGCGTGCTGGCCGTTTTTGCATGGATTGGCAGGGCGCAGTGGCGCCGCGTTGAGGCACAAAGGCAATACTTGGAAATTGAAGTGCTGTCCGCCAGCGACGCAGTCGAAGCAATGGCTTCCGCGGAAGGGCCAACCGTGCTCATCTACCACACACATACCTGGGAAGCCTACGAAATGACAGATGACACAACGTATACGCCTACAGAAACATGGCGTACCAAGGATGAACGCTTCAATATGATTCGTGTCGGCAATGAACTTGCTGAGGCGTTGACCGCGTTGGGATTCTGTGTTACGCACGATACTACGGCTTTTGAGCCGCCTAATTTATCCACGGCGTATACCCGATCGCTGGAAATGATCGAGGAGCGTTTGGCGCGCGGGGAAACCTATGATTATATCTTGGATATCCACCGCGATGCGTACAGCGGCCTATGGAACGGCGCCAATGGCGTGCAGAATGAGGAAGACTCGTACGCATATGTCATGATGCTGGTTGGCAAGGGAACGGGGGAGACGGGGGCCGGATTTGACGAGCGGCCGGATTGGCCGGAAAACCTCGAGCTGGCGCAGGCGATCACGGACGCCATGAATGCAGATGTCCCGGGGATTGCTCGCGATGTGAAGATCAAGACGGGGAGATTCAATCAGCATGTCTCCACCGGTGCGCTGCTCATTGAAGTGGGCAATAATGCCAACACGCTCGATGAGGCGCTGGCCGCATGCCCGGTCATTGCCAGAGGCATTGCCGAAGCTCATGCGGCCAGAACAGCGCAGCAATCGCCGTAGCGCTTCCCTCAGATGAGCTTGCGCATATGGGAAAGCGCCGCTTTTTCAAGGCGCGATACCTGCGCCTGACTGATGCCAATTTCCGAAGCGACTTCCATCTGCGTGCGCCCCTGGAAAAAGCGCAGGTGCAGAATCTTTTGCTCTCGTTCGTTGAGGCGGTTCAGGGCTTCGCGAATGGCGATATCCTGAAGCCAACCATCCGCACTCACGCGGTCATCGCGGACCTGATCGCCGATGGTCAGGGCGTCTGCCCCTTCGCCACCGATGGGTTCGCACAGACTGACCGGGTCCTGAATGGCCTCCAAAGCCAATGTCACATCTTCTTCGGGCAGTTCCATCTGCTTGGCGATTTCCTGCACAGTGGGTTCGCGGCCCCACTCGGTTTGCAGGCGGTCGCGTGTCTGAAGCGCCTTGTACGCAATGTCCCGCAGGGAACGGCTGACGCGGATTGCGTTGTTATCCCGCAGGTAGCGGCGGATTTCCCCGATGATCATCGGCACGGCATACGTGGAAAACCGCACGTTTTGCGTCACATCAAAGTTATCCAGGGCTTTGATCAGCCCGATACATCCAACCTGAAACAGATCATCCACGTTGTCCGTGCGGTGATGGAAACGCTGCAATACGCTCAGAACCAGCCGCAGATTTCCCCGGATGAATTCCTCGCGTGCAGCAACATCGCCGCTGTGAACCAGGGGAAACAGCTCGCGCATGCGTTCATTGGTGATGACGGGGAGCGTGGAGGTGTCCACGCCACAGATTTCAACTTTACCAATTGCCATGTTCTTGCCTCCCATAGCCAGGATATCTGCATTATGATGGCTGGGATGCAAAAATATTCTCCGGACAAACAGGCATATTTGAGCGGAAAGTGCATAAGGGAGCTCAAAGTTATTTTGAGAAAATTCAAGGAAGGAGCGGGAAAATATGACGTTTTCCGACCTCAAAAAGAAAGATGTCATCTGCATTGGTGATGGGCGCGTGCTTGGCCGCGTAACGGATCTGGAACTGGATGCGGCAACGGGACAAATCCGCGCGCTCCTCGTTCCGTGCGGTTCCTGTATTTCCTCCATTTGGCATGGCAACAAAAACCAGGCGGTGATCGACTGGAACCAGATCGCCTGCATTGGGGATGATGTGATCCTGATTTCTCCCGGCACATGCTGAAAATTGGGATTTACGTTTTGCCCACAAGCGGGTATAATAGAAAAAATGAAAATGCCATTTTTCACAAAACAAGCGAAAAGAGGAGAATATTTTCCGTGAAGTGCATATATTGTAATTGTACGGAGAGCCGTGTCGTCGATTCCCGCCCGACGGAGGATGGCGCGATTCGCCGCCGTCGTGAGTGCGAGGGATGCGGACGCCGGTTTACCACCTACGAAAAGATTGAGATGTTGCCGGTGTTTGTCGTCAAAAAGGATAAGCGCCGCGAAGCGTTCGACGCGGACAAAGTGCGGCGGGGAATCATCAAGGCTTGCGGAAAGCGGCCTGTTGCGCTGGATGAAATTGAAAAGCTGGTGCGCAGCATTGAAACGAGTGTCAGCCAACAGCCGGAACAGGAAATCACCACGGATCAAATCGGTCAGCTGGTGATGGAAGGGCTCAAGGAACTTGACGAGGTGGCGTATATTCGCTATGCGTCGGTCTACCGCCAGTTCCGGGACGTGCAGTCCTTCATGCAGGAGCTTCAGCAGCTGCTGGACACCCAGAAAAAGCCGGAAGAATAACTGAATAGCAAGCCGCGGGAATGCCCATGCTGGATAGCGAAGCAACGCTATGGAGGGATGGGCAATGAAAAGTCAGTGGCGCACCAGGGCGGGCATTACGCTGGCAGCGCTCGCATTTGCGGCGAATTATACCCCCTGGGCTCGCGCGGTGCGGGCCCTGCCGGACACCTTGTATCTGTCCTCCGGACAGGTTCATGTGATGCAGACAGGTACGCTGATGCAGGCGCAGGCGACGGCAGGCGCGGTGCAGGTGGCGGCACTAGAAGGGGAACAGCTCGGCGATGTCTGCGTGAGCGCTGTGGACGACGGCGAAGACAGCGTAACGTTTTCCCTGCTGGGGTTAATTCCGATTCATGAGACAAAGGTCAGCGTCGCGCAGGAGCGGACCCTGATTCCCGGCGGACAAGCTGTGGGCGTGGCGCTCAAGACACAAGGTGCTCTTGTTGTCTCCAAGACGAGCCGCGAAGAGGTGGTCAGTCCCCTTCGCGTGGGCGATGTGATCGTGAGCATAGAGGGACAGGCGGTTGTCAGCGCCTCCGAATTGGCGCAGCAGGTCAACGCGCTGCAGGGAGACACGGCAAAGCTGGGCGTGCTGCGTGCGGGGAAAGAGATTACCGTAGAGGCGAGCGTGCCCGTGGATCAGACGGATGGCAAGCGCCGTTTGGGCGTTTGGGTGCGTGACAGCACAGCAGGAGTGGGCACGCTTTCCTTTATCGATCCTCAGTCGGGCGCGTACGGCGCGCTGGGGCACGCCATCGTCGATGCGGATACGGGCGAGATGCTCACTGTGCAGGACGGTGCGCTCATGCGCGCCACGGTGGTTGGGGTGACGCGCGGCCAGACGGGAAAAGCGGGCGAACTGCGCGGAAGTTTCCTCAAGGAAGGCATTCAGATTGGCTCATTAGCCGTCAACGGCGCGTACGGCATTTACGGACAGATCGACGAGCAACCGGACAATCTGCTGTATCCGGAGGGATTGCCGGTCGGTTCCCGAAGTGCGGTGCATACGGGGCCAGCGACGATACTCTCCACAGTGGACGAAAATGGCCCACAGGAGTATGAGATTGAGATTGTGCGCTGTTTTGCGCAGGAAGAGCCGAGCCAAAAAGGCATGATTATTCGCGTGACGGATGAACGGCTGCTCGAAAAAACGGGCGGAATTGTGCAGGGCATGAGCGGCAGCCCGATTTTGCAAGATGGACGGATTATCGGCGCCGTGACGCATGTCTATCTCAATGACAGCACGCAGGGTTACGGCATGTATATCGAGTGGATGCTGGAGCAGAGCGACGGCGTTGCGGCGCAGGATGAAGCCGCATGAGGCACACTTGGAATAACAAGGTAGAAAGAGATGAAAAGGATCAATGTACTGTGCGCGATGCGCGATAGCCGTGTGGTGGAGAACTTGCGCAGAGAACTCGGTGAGCGATGTTCTTTTCGCGTCGCGCAAAGCGGAGAGGCGGCGTTGGCGGCGTGTGGCCGGCAGATGCCGGATATTCTGGTGATCGATGCGGTGTTGCCGTATATCGACGGGCTGGGCGTCATTGACCGGCTGCGCGCGATGTACTCCGAACGCATGCCCGAAGTCATTGGGGGGTCCGTGCTCTGCTTTTCGGATGGGGAGTTCGCGCGCCGGGGCGTGACGCACCGGTTGAGCATTCCCTGGGATGCCCGAACGCTCAGCGAAAAGATTGCGGCAGTCATCGAGCAGATGGATACACAGGTCGACTGGTCTCGCGCACAAAAGGGCTTTGAGCGCGCGGCGGGTCTGCTTGAGCAGATGGGTATGAGCGAAAAACTGCGGGGGTTTACGTATCTGTCGTTTGCGGCGGCGTTGGCCAGCGAGGACGAAGAGCGGCTCTATGCGATCGGTGAGCGGATTTATGCGCCGATTGCAAGCCGCTTTCAGACTTCCCCGGCCAATGTGGAACGGTTGATTCGTCACGCCGTGGAACGCACGGCGGATACCGTCGGGGAGCACGGGATTTATTCCTTCTTCGGAAACACCATCGATCCCATGCGCGGAAAGCCGACCAACGCCCAAATGATTGGCATGCTGGTGCAGCGCTTGCGCTTGGCATGAGGCATGGAGGCCTTGCTTTTTCAGTCTGCGCCCCTGAGGGCGAGGACGAGGCGGGCCCTTTTTTCATGCCGTCATGGGAGCACGCGAAAACTCCTGATTTTATTGACAAAAACTGGGCTGGAGAGTATAATCATAAAATATGGCAGTATGCCGGGAGCTTTTGTTCCCGCGGCCGTGTTTGCTTTCCGTCAGGAGGGCAAAATGGAAAAAGGAGAGATCAAAATGGCAGATACGAAGCATCTGGTTGTGACACGCGAAGGCCTTCAGAAGATGAAGGAAGAGCTGGAATACAAAGAGACTACGGAAAAAATGCGCATTGCGGAGCAGCTGAAGGTGGCCATCTCCTATGGCGATCTGAGCGAGAATGCCGAATATGACGCGGCGAAAAACGATCAGGCTACGCTTGAGCAGCGCATCACTGAGCTCAAACAGATGATTGAAAACGCGGTCGTTGTCGATGAAAGCAAGATCAATACGGACGCTGTCAGTTTCGGCACGAAGGTCACCATTGTGGATTTGGACGATGAGGACGGCGAAGAGGAGGTCTACTCCATCGTCGGCACCAGCGAGTCGGACCCGATCAATGGCCGCTTGTCCAATGAGTCTCCGGTTGGCGCCGCGCTTATCGGCGCGCACGTTGGGGACACGGTTGTAGCGCAGACCCCGGGCGGAGCTCGCCGCCTGCGCATTGTGAATATTGCGCTGTAAATCTCCAGCATACAGAGAGGAAAATTGACGTGGCAGAAGAAATGTTTACCGCGCCGGAACTGAGCGAACAGGAGCAGATCCGCCGCGCAAAGCTGTTCAAGTACCAGGCTGAAGGCCGTGATCCCTACACCATTACGCGATATGACCGGACTTACACGTCCAAGCAGATCCTCGATGATTTTGAGGCGTTGGAAGGAAAAGAAGTCTCGATTGCCGGGCGCATGATGAGCCGCCGGATCATGGGCAAGGCTTCCTTTGTGCATATGCTCGATGGCGAAGGCCAGATTCAGGCATATGTCCGCCGCGAGGATGTGGGCGAAGACGTCTATGCCGACTTCAAGACCATGGACATCGGCGATATTCTCGGCGTTCGCGGCACGGTGTTCCGCACGAAGACGGGAGAAATCTCCGTGCATGCGACGCACCTTGAATTGCTGACCAAGTCCCTGCGCGTGCTGCCGGAAAAGTGGAATGGCCTCAAGGACCAGGATATGCGCTATCGCCAGCGCTATGTGGATACGATTGTCAATCCGGAGGTGAGGGACACCTTCATCAAGCGCAGCCAGATCATCAAGGCTTTGCGCGAATTCCTGGACAACAAGGGGTTCCTCGAGGTGGATACGCCGGTTTTGCAGACCATTGAAATCGGCGCGAATTCCCGTTCCTTTGTCACCCATCACAACGCGCTGGATATTCCGATGTACTTGCGCATTGAGACGGAACTGTATCTCAAGCGCCTGATTGTGGGCGGCTTTGAAAAGGTGTACGAAGTCGGGCGCATCTTCCGCAACGAGGGCATGGATACCCGGCATAATCCGGAATTCACGACCATTGAGCTGTATCAGGCGTACGCGGACTACAACGATATCATGAATCTCGTTGAGGAGCTGTACATCTATGTGACGCAGAAGGCCTGCGGAACGCTCAAGATTCAGTATCAGGGCAAAGAGATCGACATGTCCGGCCCCTGGACGCGCATGACGATGGCGGAGTCGGTCAAGTAGTATTCGGGCATTGATTACTACGCCTGGCAGAGCGATGAACAGGCGCGGGCAGAGTGCGAAGCGCGCGGCGTGCATGTGGAGAAAAATGCCGTGAAGGGCGAGTGCCTGGAAGCGTGTTTTGACGAGTTTGTGGAGCCGAACCTGGTGCAGCCCACGTTCATCACGGACTACCCGGTCGCCATTTCGCCGCTGGCCAAGTGCAAGAAGGACGAGCCGGAGATGACCGAGCGTTTTGAAGCGTACGCCTGCTGCTTTGAACTTTGCAATGCGTTCTCTGAGCTGAATGACCCGATTGATCAGCGTGCCCGCTTTGAGCGTCAGGCGAAGATCAAGCGCGCGCAGGGCGGTCAT
>CALVTV010000163.1 GCA_944363005.1 uncultured Clostridia bacterium
TGCCTGAACGACCGCCTGGGCCGCATGCTCCATGAGCAGCATCGACGGATAGCCGGTCCCATCGAGAAACGCGCGCTCCATCTCCTGCATGTCCTGCGGGGAAATCGTTCTGATCATGGTTCATCCCCTCCAGCTTCGATCACGGCAAACGCCGCTGCCATGTCTTTCTCATGTGAAAGCGAGAGCAACACCCTTTTGCCGCCAATCGCCTGCAACCGCGCCTGCGCAGCCCCGCTCAGGCGCACACCCGGCGCGCCGTTGGCCTCGTGCGTCACCTCGATCTGTGCCATGGCAATGCCTTGGGAAAAGCCTGTCCCAAGCGCTTTGGCAACGGCCTCTTTCGCGGCAAACATCGCCGCGGCGCTCTGTGCACGCGCCTTCCCCTGGGCATGCAGGTAAGCTCGTTCCTGCTCGGTGTATACCCGCTGCGCGAAGCGTTCCTGCAAAAGCGCCTTTTCGATCCGCGCAACGCCGCACAAATCGACGCCAATGCCCGCTATTTTTCCGCCCAGATCAGACATAGCCCATCAACCCGCGCACGGAAACATCCGCCGCCAACACCTCATGGCGCTGCCCCTGCTCATCCTCGACGACCAGCGCGCCGCTGTCCGTGACCTCAAGGGCCGTGCCGGTAAAGCGGTCCTGTCCAATCACCTGCACGCGCTGTCCAAGCGTTGCGGACTTGGCGCGGTAGGCCTCCATCAGCATTCCAGCACGCGCCAAGTCATCCGTCTCCTCAAAGGCGGCCAAAAACGCGCGAACCAGTTCAGCCCGCTCAATCACGCGGCCCGTGAGCAAATCCAGAGACGCGGCTGAATGCTCGATTTCCGGGGCAAACTGCTTCTGATGCACATTGATGCCCACACCCGCCACGACATCATGTACCTGCTGTTCATCGGCATCCATCTCCAGGAGCATACCGCAGACCTTTCTCCCTTCGCAGACGATGTCGTTGGGCCACTTGATGCGCGCGCAAAGGCCCGTCACGCGCTCGATGGCCAGGGCAACAGCCAGCGCCGTTTGAAGGGAAAGCAACGCGACCTGAGAAGGATGCGCGCCCGGGCGCAGGATCAGGGAGAAAAACACACCCTCGCCCGCCGGCGAAATCCAGACCCGTCCGCGCCTTCCGCGGCCGGCTGTCTGCTCATCGGCGAGCACAAGCGTGCCTTGCTGGGCCCCCTGCGCCGCCAGCATGCGCGCATAGCGGTTCGTGGAATCGACAGTCGGCAGGTAGACCATGCTCTGGCCCGCCCACCGGGTATGCAGGCCGCGTTTGACGACCGGCACCATCAGGCTATCCGGGCACGCCGTCAAGCGATACCCCTGACGGCCCGATTCGATGGCAAACCCCAACGCGCGCAGCTGCTCCACCTGTTTCCAAATCGCCGCGCGCGTGACGCCCAGTTCGCTGCTGAGCATTTGCCCCGATACCGTGTCGCCCGACATCAACCGTTCCAAAATGCGTTCCATTCCCGCTTCACACCCCTGTAGCAGCCTTGCCCTGTAGTCCTCTTTATTTTAGCAAAAAAGCATGCCCGTTTCAAGGCATGTGCGCCCGGCTTGCCAAATTCCTCAAAATCCTATATAATAATGAGGGTTTTGCCGCGCATGGGGTGCGGCATATTCCGCCACAATAGCCAATAACCGGTCCTTTCTTCACGAGGCCGAGTCTTTCAAGAGGTAGAGTGCTCATGCAGAAATCTCAAGCTATCGTTTCCGCCCTCAAGCAAAATATCGCCCGCGCAGTCGTCGGCAAAGACGATGTCGTGGAGCTTCTGCTCACGGCGCTGCTGTGCGAGGGACATATTCTCATTGAAGACGTTCCCGGCGTGGGCAAGACGACGCTGTGCAGCGCGCTGGCCCGCTCGCTTTCCTGTTCCTTCCGGCGCATTCAGTTCACGCCGGATATCACGCCCTCGGACATCACCGGCTTTACCATGCCCAGCCTGCAAAGCGGTGAATTGCAATACCGCCCCGGCGCCATCATGAGCCAGATCGTTCTGGCGGACGAGATCAACCGAACCTCGCCCAAGACGCAATCCGCGCTGCTGGAGGTCATGGAGGAACATCAGGTCACGGTCGACGCCGTCACGTATCCGCTTCCCCAGCCCTTCATGGTGCTCGCTACGCAAAACCCCGTCGATTTTGTGGGAACCTATCCGCTCCCGGAAGCGCAGATGGACCGCTTCTTCATGCGCATCTCCATCGGTTATCCGTCCGTGGAGGACGAGATGGACATCCTTGAACGCTACTGCGGCGCGGTCAATCCGATCAAAACGCTCAATCCCGTCTGCTCGACCGAAGACATTCTCGCCATGCAGCAGGAGGTTAAAACCGTGTATTGCGCCAAGGAGCTGCGCGCCTACGTCGCCTCGCTCTGCGGCGCCACCCGCGAAAACGCTTACCTGTCCCTGGGCGCGAGCACGCGCGCAGCCATCGCGCTCCTTCGCGCAGCACAGGCCAGCGCGTTGCTTTGCGGGCGCGACTATGTGATTCCCGAGGATGTGCAGCGCATGGCGCCCAGCGTGCTCTGCCATCGATTTGTGCTCTCTGCGGATGCACGCATGCGCGGCATGAGCGCGGAGCAGGTGCTCTCCGACCTGCTGGGCAGCGTGCGTGTGCCGGTGAGGCTCGCATGACCGCCCGCGGATTTTATACGCTGCTCTTCGCCGCCCTGATGCTCGTCACCGCCCTGTCCGTCGGCAGTTCCGGCGCTTTTGTGCTAGGCGTTGCCGCGCTGTGTGCGCTGGGCATCTCGCTGCTTTGCGCCCTGTTGGCCGCGCTCACCTGCCGCGTGGATCAGCAGGCCGATTTTGATCAGGTGCAGCGCGGCACGCCGCTTTCCTATACCCTCAGCGTGCGCATGCATACCCTGCTGCCCGTCGCTCCGATTTCGCTGCTCATGCACCTGCCCAGCGGCCGGCAAAGCGAATTTCTGCTCGCCACGCGGTTCTTTGGCGAGACCGTCAGCCAGAACGACTTTCCCTGCCCACACGTGGGCGTGCGCAATGTCGGCATTTCACAGATCGCCATCAGCGATTGTTTCGCCTTGTTTCGCTTTCGCCTGCGTGTGCGCGCGCCCATGCTGCGCGTGACGATATTGCCCAAGCCTGCTCCCGCCGAAAAGCCGGAATTCAGCCCCGGCGAAGGCGAGCACTCCATCACCCAGCGCGCCCTCTCGGACCACACCACGCCCGTGGACACCCGCCCCTGGCAGGACGGCGACGAGCTCAAGCGCGTGCACTGGAAACTCTCCATGCGCCGCCAGTCGCTCATGGTGCATACCTATGAAACCCCGCAGCGGCCCGACGCGCTTTTGCTGCTGGATTGCGCTTGCCCGGATTGCGCACCGGCGCATGTGCCCTTTGTCATCGACGCGCTGACCGAGGAATGTGCGGGCACTGCGCAGGCTCTTTTGACCGACGGCCATCCCGTGCACATGCCGCTCTGCGGACGCACGGCCCGTGAGGTCAGCGGCCAGGAGGAAAACGCCCTGCCGGCCATGCTCGAAGCGTTGGCGCTGGAACCCTTCGATGCGCCGTCGGACTTTGCGCGCGTGCTGTTGCTGGCTTCCCGGCGCATGCGCAGAACCGGCGCCACGCTCGCCTTTACGGCCCATCTGACGCCAAAGATCGCGGATGCGCTGATTGCGCTCTCGCGCATGGGCCCCCGTACGGCGCTCACGCTCATCACGGACGCGGAGCCCACCGATGAGCAAGAGAAGCTGCTGCATCTGCTGCGCAGCAGCGGCGTAAAGGCCCGCCATATGCGGTGCCTCTGAATTTCAGTGTTCACAAGGACGTCATTCGAATATGAAAAAACCGTTCTTTTCGCTTCCCCCCAATGCGCTGCTGCATGCGTTGACCACGCTGTGCGCCGGTTTGGGTTGCGCGCTGCCGCTCTCCATGTCCATGGGGCTTACGGCTTCCTGGGGGATGATGGTCGGCATTTGCCTGGCCGTCACCTTGCTCTTTACGTTGCTTGACTGCATGCCCAAGCTGCGCATGCTGGCCTATCCGCTGCTGCTCGCCGCCCTGGCCGGACTTGTGTTGCGCTACGCCGGCCGTTGGCAAGCGATTTCCAGCGCGCTTACGCTGTTTCTCAACGGTCAGCCTCTGGCACTGGCCGCGTATTCGCGCGCCGTTGCCGCGTTGCTATGCCTCTTGTTCACCGGCATGGCCGCTTCCCTCACGCGCAGTGGACATGCCTTTTTCCCGTTGGCCTTTCTGCTGATCGTCATCCTGTTCATCGTCTCGTTCCTGGGCACGGACATCTCCCCCGCCGCGCTGCTGCCGCTGTTGCTGGCACTGCTGCTCAGCGGTCGAGCGCCAGCCGTATCCGCTCTGCGGATTTTGCCCAGCACGGCCATCGTGCTGGCCGTTACCCTGCTGTGCATGCCGCTGGCCGGGCAAACCTCGCCCACGCTCTCGCGCTTTGCCGCGAAGCTTCAGCAGGCAATCGACGATTACCTGTTCTTCACGGACGCGCGCACGACGTTTTCGCTGAGCAGCGCGGGCTGGCAACCCTTGGGCGCCGAACAACTCGGCGGCCCGATTTCGCCCACGGATGAACCGGTCATGCAGGTCTACACCACCGGACGCACGCTCTTGCGCGGCACCATCAAAAACACCTATACCGGTCACGCCTGGATTGACACCACCGACCAGCGGCGGTATTTGTTCATCAGCCCGCG
>CALVTV010000164.1 GCA_944363005.1 uncultured Clostridia bacterium
CATCGCCAAACGGTTCAATGTCAAATCCGGCCGAGCGAATCTCTTCTGCGTATTGCTCGATCTTGGCGCGCTCTTGCGGCGTGACGTGAACGACCTGGGCGACCATCAACACCTGAGAACCGCCCCCCGCATCGATCTGCTTCATCAGCCGCTCGTAGAGAATCCGCTCGTGCGCCGCATGCTGATCCACAAAGAGAATCTGCGAGTCGTTTTGCAAGATGATGTACGTATCAAAAGCAACGCCGATCAAATTGTAGCCTTGCAGAATGTGTTCACGCTTCGCAGCAGGCGCAATGTTCAGCGCTTGCTGCGAAGCTTGTACGTCTTGTGACGGCGTTTTGATATGGCTTTCAGCAGGCGCAATCTCCTGCATCTTGACGGGCTCAACAACAGATGGCTTCTCCACTTTCTGCCTGATGGTGGTGATCGGAACGGCCGTTTCCCGAAGTGTGTTTGCGCCGCCAAAGTATTGCGTCACAAAAGATGAGTAATCCGCCTGCTGAAAAGGCAGAGGCTTTTGCTCCGTCTTCTCTCTGGGAACGGAGATCACATGCGCCTGCACAGGCTTGATTTCTTCGCGCGTCTCTTGGGGCGCTGTCTCCTTCTGCGCTTGCTCGAGTCCGGAAGGCGTGTCCGTATCGATCACCCGCACATTGGGTACTGCTTGCTCGGAACTCTGTTCCTTCGCAAACACGCTGGGCGCACTGGCCAGTGGCGAAACGGTAAAGCTGTCTGCCACCGCTCCCTTGACTTGCTGATAGATCAAGTTTTCATTGCTGAAACGCACTTCCAGCTTGTTCGGATGCACATTGACGTCCACCATGGTATTGGGCATCTGCACCTGCAATACGCAGATGGGATAATGACCGATGGTGACGCGCTCCCGGCAAGCATCTTCCAGTGCCTGCGTCAGCAGCGGACTGCGAATCGTCCGTCCGTTGACGATGAAGGTCTGCCGCGACCGGTTGGAACGCGCTTGCAGGCCCACGCCGACAAGCCCCTCCACCGAAACCGAGCCTTCCGCATGCACGGGGATCATGGCCGTCGCCGTTTCCCGCCCATACAAGGCAAAAACCGCGCTGCGCAGATCTCCATTACCGGAGCTCGAATAGATCTGCTTGTCGTTGTGAATCAAGCGAAACGCGATGTCCGGATGCGCCAGAATCAGTCTGGAGACGACCTCCGCCACTTTCGCCGCTTCGGTCACGGGCTTTTTGAGGAATTTGAGACGCACCGGCGTATTGTAAAACAGCTCTCGGGCCACAATGGTCGTCCCCTGCGGGCTGGCCGCTTCGCCGATGCTCTTGATGACGCCCCCCTCATTGACGGCGCGCGTTCCGCTCTCCTCGTGGATATGGTGGGTGGTCAGGGTCAGTTTGGATACCGCCGCGATGGAGGCAAGCGCCTCTCCGCGGAACCCGAGCGTATGCAAGTCAAACAAATCCTCGGACCGGCAGATTTTGCTGGTTGCATGCCGCTCAAACGCGAGCCGCACATCCCGGCTTGCAATGCCGCGCCCGTTGTCCGTCACGCGCAAATACGAGATTCCGCCGTCCCGGATTTCAACGGTCACGCATTTGGCGCCGGCATCCAGACTGTTTTCAATCAGCTCCTTGATGGCCGAGGCCGGGCTTTCCACGACCTCGCCCGCTGCAATCTTGCCGATAATCTCAGCGCTCAGCTTTTGAATGGGCCTATCCTCCATGGGCATCCCTCCTCATCACGCCTTTCTCGCCTTTTCCTGGAGACGGAAAAGCGTATTGAGCGCATCAATCGGTGTCATCGCCAATACATCCATCGAGCGAAGCTCCTCCACCAGATCCATGGCAGGCGATTCAAACAGATTGACCTGTTGCGGAGCTCGCTGCGAATCGTCGCCCAGTATGCTTGAACCGATGCTGCTTTGATTCACCTCGTTGGTCTCAAGCCGCGCCAGAATCTGATTGGCGCGCATGATCACAGGCCTTGGCACGCCCGCCAGCTGCGCCACGTGAATGCCGAAGCTCTTGTCCGCACCGCCCCGCTCGATCTTGCGCAGGAAGATGACCTCTTCCCCGTGCTCCTTCACGCTGATTCTGTAGTTGACCACGCCGGGAAGCCGGCCCTCCAATTCGCTGAGCTCGTGGTAATGCGTGGCAAAGAGCGTTTTTGCGCCGATCTTTTTCTGATCCACGAGGTACTCCACCACCGCCCAGGCAATGCTCAGGCCGTCAAACGTGCTCGTTCCCCGGCCGATTTCATCGAGCACGATCAGCGAACGCGGCGTTGCGTTGAGCAGGATATGAGCCATCTCGTTCATTTCGACCATGAACGTGGACTGCCCGCTCGCCAGATCGTCCGAGGCGCCCACGCGGGTGAAAATACGATCCACCACGCCGATTCGCGCGCTGTCCGCAGGCACGAAGCTGCCCATGTGCGCCATCAGCGTGATGAGCGCCACCTGGCGCATATACGTGCTCTTGCCTGCCATGTTGGGGCCCGTGATGATGAGCATCCGGTTCTCTTCGCCATCCATCAACGTGCTGTTCGGGACAAACTGTTCGTCCCCATGCAGCCCATCTTCCACCACCGGATGGCGTCCGTTTTGAATGTCGATGACCCCATCGTCGGTGATCTGCGGCCGCACATAGCGGTTGCGCACGGCAGCCACAGCCAGGGAGATCAGCGCATCCAGCGTCTTGAGGCCCAGTGCCGTCCGCTGCATGCGCGGAATCTGCGCGCTGAGGTAGTCCCGCACCTCGGCAAAAAGCCCCTGTTCCAGCCGGACTGCTTTTTCGTGCGCGCCCAGCACCGTCTCCTCAATCTCGTGAAGCTCCGGCGTGGTGTATCGCTCGCAATTGGCAAGCGTCTGCTTGCGCGTATAGCGGTAAGGAACCTGGCTGTAGTTCGACTTGGTAATCTCAATATAGTAGCCGAAGACCTTGTTGTATTGAATTTTGAGATTCTTGATCTTGGTCAGCTCGCGCTCCTTGGCTTCCAAATCGAGAATCCACTGCTTGCCGTCCTTGGATGCGCTGCGCAGTTTATCCAGCTCCGCATTGTAGCCCTCCCGAATGTAGGCGCCGTCGCTCATGATCATCGGCGCATCCGGGTCAATCGCCCTTTGAAGCAGATCCACCACGTCATCAAGCGGCGTAAGCATCGCCGTCAGCTCTTGCAATAAGCCCGTAGGCGCCAAGGCAGTCAGGGCATCGTGTATCGCCGGCACATGACTGAGCGATTCGCAGAGCGCCAGGCAGTCCTTGGCGTTGATCGACCGGTAGGAGATGCGGCTGAGCAAGCGCTCAATGTCGTACACGTGCACGAGCGATTCCCGCAGCACATCCACGGTCATCACCGCATCCACCAGCGTTCCAACGGCATCGAGCCTTTCTTCAATGGCTTCCCGCACAGCCAGCGGCTGCTCGATAAAACTGCGCAGCATGCGCCCGCCCATGGCCGTGGATGTATAATCGAGAATACTCAGCAGCGTGCCGCGTTTTCCGCGCGAGCGCAGGCTCTCCGTCAGTTCGAGGTTTCGTCGGGCCGTGTGATCGAGCATCATATAGCGGCTGTCGTGATACTCGCTGATGGAATTCATGTGTTCCAGGGCGTTTTTCTGTGTCTCTTCCAGATAATCCATCAGCGCGCCGGCCGCACGAACCCCCAGCTTGAGCGCACCGATTCCAAACGAATCGAGCGACTGCACATGAAAATGGTTCAACA
>CALVTV010000165.1 GCA_944363005.1 uncultured Clostridia bacterium
GAATGCCGTCATAGGGCCGCGTGGTGTCGCGGTTGTGTTGCGCATAGTGGGCCACAAAGTCATCCAGCACCTTTTTCGTCTTTACCGGCGGGTATCCTTCAGGTACCGCGCGCTCAATCAGCAGCGCGATTCCGTTTCCCACAAACCTGCGCACCTCTTCCCGCGTGCGCAGCGGCAAACCGTTCATTTCAAGCGCCGCATTGGTGCTCGCCGCCAGATCATCCAGCGTGTTGAGCAGCGTTCCATCCAGGTCCCAAATGACCGCCCGTATCGCCATGTTGTATCCTCTCCTTTGCATTGCCCGTCTATTGTAGCGCAAGGCGTCACGCACGTCAAACCCTTTTCAATCTCCGCCGCTTCTGCTATAATGTGGAACTGATCACTACACAGGAGCATACTGCCATGACCATCGATCTTTCCCGCGGGCCCATCCGCAAAAACCTCATCCTGTTCAGCCTGCCGCTCATCGCAGGCAACCTGCTTCAACAGCTATACAACGTCGTGGACACGCTCATCGTCGGCCGCTTTTTGGGCAATGTCGCCCTGGCCGCCGTCGGCAGCGCGTTTTCGCTGATGACGCTGCTCACCAGCCTGATTTTGGGGCTGTGCATGGGAAGCGGCGTCGTCTTCAGCCAACTCTACGGCGAGGGCAACCCCGAGCGCATGAAATCTGCCATGGTCAACGCCTTCGGCCTGATTGCCCTGTGCAGTCTCGTGCTGGAAGTCGCCGTCTACGCGCTGCTTCCCCGGCTGATTGCGCTGATGAACGTGCCCGCCGAGGCCGCGCCCGCGATGCGCGAATACCTGCTGGTCATCTTCAGCGGACTGGTTTTCACCTTCCTATATAATTATGCCGCAGCGGTCCTGCGGGCCGTGGGCAACTCCGCCGCGCCGCTGGCCTTTTTGCTGCTTTCGACGCTGGTCAATATCGCGCTGGATCTGCTGTTCGTGCTCGGCCTGAACTGGGGCGTCGGCGGCGCTGCGCTGGCGACGGTGATCGCCCAGGGCGCCAGTGCGGTGGGCATCCTCGCCTATTGGGCAATCCGTGCCCGGGATCTGCTCCCGGCCCGCCGCCATATGCGTCTCAATCTCCCGCTCATCCGCCGCGTCGCCGGGATCAGCGTGCTCACCAGCTTGCAGCAATCCATCATGAATTTCGGCATTCTGATGATTCAAAGCCTGGTCAACAGCTTCGGCATCGCAACCATGGCCGCCTTTGCCGCGGGCGTCAAAATCGATGCGTTCGCCTACGCTCCCGCCCAGGACTTCGGCAATGGATTTGCCACATTTGTCGCGCAGAATACCGGCGCGGGCAATCCCGAGCGCGTTCGCCGTGGATTGCGGGAAGCGGCGCTGCTCAGCCTGAGTTTTTGCCTGATGGTGTCGGCGCTCGTGTTTGTCTTTGCCCGTCCGCTGCTCACGCTCTTTATCGATCCCGCTGAGACCGAAGTGCTCGCCATCGGCATGCGCTATCTGCGCGTGGAAGGCGTGTTTTACGTCGGCATCGGCCTGTTGTTTCTGCTCTATGCCACCTATCGCGGCCTGGAGCGCGCCGGCATGTCCGTCGTGCTGACGGTCATCTCCCTTGGCCTGCGCGTGCTGCTCGCCTATGCGTTTGCGCCCCGCTTTGGCACAACCGCCATCTGGTTGTCCATCCCCATCGGCTGGTTCATCGCGGACACCGTGGGCCTGCTGGGGCTGACCCGGGAACCCCGCATCCGCCCCTGAAGCTCAGGCCGCGCCAAACCGGACGGACAAGACCGCTTCGCGCAGCAACGCCTGTCCATCGCCGCGCGGGTCGATCCATTCCGCCATCGCTTCCCGGGGAAGGATGACCGGCATGCGCGGATGGATGAACGCGACATCCGGCGACGCATCCCGGGTAAGAATCACGAATTGCGCGCCCGTTTGCGTGAGCCGGTACAGACCGGCCATGTACATCAGCCCCTCGCACTGAAGCCGGATTGCATAGCGCACCCGCTCCCGTCCGCGCCGCTCCCATTCATAATACCAACTCGCCGGGATCAGACACCGGCGTTTTTTCATGCTTTCCGCGAACATCGGCCGCTCGTAAGCCGTTTCGCTGCGCGCGTTGACCACCAGCGATGCGCCGGTATACCCCCACCGCATGGGAAATACATCGGGCTTCAAGCGGCGGTTGTTCGCAATGACCGCTGCCATGTCCGTCGGCGCAACATCGCCGGAGGCGACGTCCGCCTCAGCGCGCTTCCCGTCCAGCGCGGCGTGCAGCTCTTCGTCAAGCAACAGCCTGTAGCGCCTACACACGCAGCATTCCCCCTTCCAAGAGCGGCACCAGCTTCACCCGCGGGCAAATCGCCTCAACCGCCGCCCGGTCTGCCGCCTGCGTCCCGTCGCTCATGGCGTTCGCCGTGCCCGTTGCCACCGCCAGGCGCATCGCCTGTTCCGGCGTCATGCCGCGGTCCATCGCCAGCGCCAACGCCGCCACGACGCTGTCCCCCGCGCCGACTGTACTGGCGACACGGATCGGGATCCCCGGCGCGTAAACGGCCCCGTCTTGCCGAACAAACAGCATGCCCTGTGCCCCCATGCTCACCACCACGTTCGCAATCCTCCGGTTGCACAGCGCCTGCGCCGCGTCCAATTTCGCTTTCATGTCCGCGAGCGGCCTGCCCGCCCATCCGGAAAGCTCCTTTGCGTTGGGCTTGACCAGATCCGGGCCAGCCTGGGCCCCCGCAGCAAACGCCTTGCCGTCCGCGTCCAGGAACACCCGCGCACCCGCTGCCTTGCAAGCCGTGATCCACTGCCCGTACGTGTCCTTCGGCAGTCCCTCTGGCAGACTGCCGGCCAAAACCACGATGTCCCCGGGGACAAGGCGCCCCAGCAACCGGCGCAGAAGCTGCTGCGCTACATCGCTTTCCACCCGCGGGCCGGGTTCATTGAGGTCGGTGTTCTGCCCCAGAACCGGATCGACGATCTTGATGTTGGTTCGCGTCTCAGCTGAAATGGCGATGACATCCATTGCAATCCCCATAGCTTCCAGCGATTCCCGAATCGCGTTCCCCGTTTGGCCCCCCAGCAGCCCCATGGCGACACTCGTACCGCCCATTCGGGCGATGACCTTGGAGACATTGATGCCTTTTCCGCCCGGGTCCGTGCGCACAGACCGGATGCGGTTGACCGCATCCACAGCAAACCGCTCGACGACCACCGTCTTGTCCAGCGCCGGGTTCAGCGTCACCGTGTAGATCATCTTTTCGCCTCCTTGAACTGTTGCCCCGATTGTATCAGCAAATGGCCGGGGCGTCAACGTCCGTTTTGCTTACGGCTGCTTCCTTTCTCGATTTTAGGCCGTCCGTCATACAACAATCGTGTCAAAAAGGTTTTTCTATGGGAAAAAAGGAGAATGTTGCCTGCATTGATGCCATCAGGACATATTTTCAAGACTTTTTCCCATGTACATTCCCGGAAAACGACTATAGAATAAGTACAAAGATTCACCCGATGATTTGTGAGTCAAATTCAAAGGAGGTCCTCACAATGAGAAAAATCATCCAAATTCTGGCAGCCGTTCTTGTGCTTGCGACGCTGTGCATCGGGCTGTCTGCCTCGGCTCTGGCGGCGGATTCCACCGCGCCGCTGGAAGTGGTCATCTGGGACAACAACCAGCAGGCCGGCCTTCAGGCCATCTGTGATCTGTTTACGGAAGAGACGGGCATCCCCGTGCAGGTCGTCGTCAAGTCCTGGGACGCATACTGGACGCTGCTTGAAGCCGGCGCCATGGGCGGCGACATGCCGGACGTGTTCTGGATGCACTCCAACAATTCGCAGATGTACATGGCGTATGACATGCTGCTGGATCTGACGGACTACATCGCCGCCAGCGAAGTCGTGCAGGTGGAAAACTACATGCCCGAAATCTGGGAACTGTACACCTACAACGACCGCTACTACGGACTGCCCAAGGATTACGACACCATCGCGCTCTGGTACAACAAGACGATGTTCGACGAAGCCGGCCTGGCCTACCCGGACGCCACCTGGACGTACGAAGATCTTCTGAACGCGGCCAAGGCGCTCACCAAGGAGGACGGCTCTCAGTACGGCTTTGCGCTCAACCCCTCCAACGATCAGGATACCTATTATAACTTCGTCTATGCCATGGGCGGCTCCATCGTCACGGAGGACCGCAAGTCCGGCTACGACGATCCGAACACCATCCGCGCCATGCAGTACGTGGGCGAGCTGCTCTCCTACTGCCCGCCCAATACCGTGATGAGCGAAACCGGCACGGACGTGCTGGCCAAGTCCGGCCAGGTTGCCATGATCACCCAGGGTTCCTGGATGGTGGCGGACTTCAAGCAGAACGAATACATGGCCGAGAATTTTGACGTGGCCATCCTCCCCTACGACTCCGTGACCGGCAACCGCGCCTCCATCTGCAACGGCCTCGGCTGGGCGGCTTCGGCCTTCACGGACCGTCCGAATGATTGCTGGGCGCTCATCGAGTGGTTTGGTTCCAAGGAAATGCAGACCATGCAGGCCGAGCTCGGCGTAACGATGTCCGCCTACAACGGCACGTCCGACCAGTGGGTGAACTGCGCCGAAGGCATTTTTGACCTGACGCCCTACCTGCAGGTAGCCTCCGAAGAGAAGACCGGCGACGGCAACAACATGCTGGTTCTGCGCCCCTACACCTTCAATTCCACGCAGTGGCAGAGCGCCGCGCAGCAGGCGTTTGTCGCCGCCTGGGCAGACCCCTCCAAGATGGAAGAAGTTTGCCTGAGCTTTGCGGCTACGATGAACAACCTGATCGCTCAGGAAGTCATGCCCTGATCAGGGGAAACACCTCTTCTTGACGAAAGGGCGATCGCGCGTCGCCCTTTCGTCCCTTGTGTTTGGCCCCGTTCAGCGCAAGCGCGCTGACGGATGACGAATTCAAATCCCAAATGAAAGCGAGAAGATATCATGGCAACAAAATCGATTGGGCGAAAGCCAAAGATGTCGCCCTGGGATAAGAGCCAATTGATCTGGGGATGGATTTTCATTGCGCCGACGATGCTGGGCCTGCTCATCCTCAACTTCTACCCCATCGTGGATACAGCCATCCAGTCCTTCTATCGGACCATGCCGTTTAACCGCGGCAACGTGTTTGTGGGCTTTGAGAACTATATCAACATGATCGCTGATGCCGAAGTATGGCAGTCGCTGATCAACACGTTCAAGTACGCGATCATCGAGGTGCCCTTCTCCATCGCCATCGCGCTGGTGCTGGCCGTGTTCCTCAACCGCAAAATCCGCTTCCGTAGCGGATACCGCACCATCTTCTTCCTGCCGATGATTGCGGCCCCGGCAGCCGTGGCCATGGTTTGGCGCTGGCTGTACAACTCGCAGTTCAGCCTGATCAACAACGCATTCGGGCTGCATGTGGACTGGATTTCCGATCCGAACATCGCCTGGATCAGCGTGGGCATCATCGGCGTCTGGTCGATTCTGGGCTATAACATGGTGCTCTTCCTCTCCGGTCTTCAGGAGATCCCCGGCGATTACTACGAAGCGGCGGACATCGACGGCGCCAACGGCTTTGTCCAGTTCTTCCATATCACCCTCCCGCTGCTGAGCAGAACGATCTATTTCGTGCTGGTCACCCGCGTCATCGGCGCCCTCCAGCTCTTCGATCTGATTTACATGATCATGGACGGCACCAACCCCGCGCTGCCCAAGACGCAGTCCATCGTCTTCCTGTTCTACAAGTATTCCTTCCAGAACAACCAGAAGGGATATGGCGCGGCGATCGTCATCCTGCTGCTTGCGGTCACGATGATCATCACGCTGTTGCAGAACCTGTTCCAGAAAAAATGGGTCAACCAAGACTGAGAAAGGCGGCACATGAAGATGGGATATGAAGCGAAAAAGAGACTCACGCAAGCCGTGATTCATCTGATCCTGATCATCGTTTCCTTCGTGATGGTCGTTCCTTTCCTCTGGATGGCGCTCACGGCGTTCAAAACCGTCGGCGAATCCACGTCGGTCAGCCCGTTTGTGATCTTCCCGTCCAAGTGGATCACGGATAACTTCGTGACGGTCTGGAAGAACATGGACTTCTTCGTGCTCTATATGAACACGCTGTTGCTGATCTTCTTCCGCGTTGTGGCGGCCTGCCTGACGGCAACCATGGCCGGTTACGCCTTTGCCCGCCTGAAATTCAAGGGGCGCGACCTCATGTTCTCTCTGGTGCTGTTCCAGATGATGATTCCCTCCCAGATTTTCATCATTCCGCAGTACTTGATGATCTCCCGGATGGGCATGACCAACACGATTTTCGCGCTCGTGTTTCCGGGCCTGGTGACGGCGTTTGGCACCTTCCTGCTCAAAACCGCCTATCAGGGACTGCCCAACTCGCTGGAAGAAGCCGCGCGAATCGACGGCTGCTCGATCTTCCAGACCTTCCTGCGCATCATGATGCCGCTGACGCGCTCCTCGATGGTCGCGCTGGGTATCTTCACGGCCGTCTTTGCCTATAAGGACATGATGTGGCCGCTGGTCGTCAACTCCAGCGCCTCCAAGATGCCGCTCTCCGCGGCGCTGGCCACCATGCAGGGTCAGTACACCTCCAATTACCCGCAGCTGATGGCCGCCGCGCTGATCGCCTGCGTGCCGATGATCGTCATCTATCTGATCTTCCAGAAGCAGTTCATCGAAGGCATTGCCACCTCCGGCGGCAAGCTGTAATTCCCGCATTTTTGAATGCCGGCACACCGGACATGTCGGTGTGCCGGTTTTCCGCTGCAAGGAGAGCCCCATGTTTTCATCCTTTCTTTCGTTCATCCACCAGGAAAAGAAAAAAATAGAGGGCATGCGCCGCGCCGATGCGGCCCGATACCTCTTTGATTACTATAAGCTTCCCGCCCTCGCGCTGCTTTGCGCCCTCCTGCTGATCGTCTATTTCACCGCCGTGCTGCTCAGGCCGAAGGTTGAACCGGATTTGCAGGTTCTGTTTGTCAATTGTTACGACAGCGTTTCGGCTAATTCGGACTTTGCCAAGTCGTTTGAGGATCATCTGGCGCAGTCCGGCACGCCGCTTCAATTTCAGTTCGACGCCAATGTGTTTTTCAACCTCGAAAAGTCGTCGGATTATGCTTCGGCCTATTTTCAAAAGACGATTGCGCAGCTGGAGGGCGGGACGGCGGATGCCATCGTATGCAGCCGGGAAAACCTGCTGGGGATCGCTTCCGGCGGTCGTGTGATGGATCTGTCTCAGGCGTACTTTGAGCGCTACGCGGACAGACTGATCCTGCTGACCACGCAGGAAGGCGAAACCGTGCCCGTGGGCATTGACCTGACGGGCTGCGCGGTCTTTGAGCAACTCGGTTTTTATCCCGAAGGCGCCTGCCTTGGCATCAGCGCCTACACGGAAAAAATTGAATCCGTTCTCGTATTCCTTGACTTTCTGTTTCAAATAGAGAAATAATAAGAGCAGAGGTGTTCACCATGAAAGCCATTTCCTTTGACGAAAAGACACGCGTCTTCTCCCTTCGCACGAACAACAGCGTCTATCAAATGCAGGTTCGGGATTACAACACGCTGATCCACCTGTATTACGGCGCAGACGTGGGCGACTGCGAGGTGGATTACCGCATTGTGATGCTCGACCGCGGCTTCTCGGGCAACCCCTACGAAGCGGGCGATGACCGCACGTTTTCCCTGGACGTGTTGCCCCAGGAGTATTCGGGCTATGGCAACGGGGATTACCGGATCAACGCCATGGAATGCGAACACGAGGACGGCAGCGACGCCATCGCCCTGCGCTACCTCCGCCATGAAATCAAACCGGGCAAGTATGCGCTTGAGGGCCTGCCCGCCATGTTCGCCAGGGAGGCGGACGAGGCCACGACGCTGGATATCACGCTTGCGGACGCCGCATCCGGCCTGCAGGTGCATCTGCTCTACGGCGTATTCCCGAAGCTTGACGTGATTACGCGCGCCGTTCGCGTACTGAACGCGGGCGAAAAGGTCGTCAAAATCAAGCGCGCGATGTCCATGGCGATGGATTTCCCGAACATGCACATGGACATGATCCACTTCTACGGCCGTCACGCCATGGAGCGCCAGATGGAACGCATGCCGCTGCATCACGGCGTCGCACTCGTAGAGAGCAAGCGCGGCACATCCAGCCACCAGCATAACCCGTTTGTCATCCTCTGTGACCACAACGCCTCGGAGCGTTCCGGCTCCTGCTACGGCTTTGCGCTCGCCTACAGCGGCAACTTCCGTTGTGAGGTAGAGGTCGATCAGATCGACCAAACGCGCCTTGTGATGGGCATTCACCCCTATCACTTCACCTTCGGCCTGCGCCCCGGCGAGACGTTTGAAACGCCCGAGGTCATCATGGCCTACAGCGAACACGGCCTCGGCGGCCTGTCCCGGCTCTATCACGACGCCTACCGCAGCAACCTGATCCGCAGCCGCTATGTCACCTCCCCGCGCCCCATTCTGGTCAACAACTGGGAGGCCACGTATTTCCAGTTCGACGACGAAAAGCTCTTCTCCATCGCCAAGGAAGCCAAAGACCTGGGTCTGGACATGTTTGTGCTGGATGACGGCTGGTTTGGCAAGCGCGATACCGATTGCTCCGGCCTGGGCGACTGGACGGTCAACGAGCAAAAACTCTCCGGTGGCCTCAAGCGCCTGGTGGACCGCGTCCACGGTCTTGGGCTCAAGTTCGGCCTGTGGGTCGAGCCGGAGATGGTTTCCGAAGACTCCGAGCTCTACCGTCAGCATCCCGACTGGGTGCTCCGCGTTCCGGGACGGCTCATGAGCCGCAGCCGCTACCAGCTCAACCTGGACATCACGCGCAAGGAAGTGCGCGACCATGTGATGGATCAGATTTGCGGCATCATCGAGGAATGCGGCATCGATTACATCAAATGGGACATGAACCGCAGCGTGGACAACGTCTACTCCGCCGCGCTTTCCGCAGACCGCCAGGGCGAGGTGTTCCACCGCTATGTGCTGGGCGTGTACGAAATGATGGAGCGCCTGGTCACGCAGTTCCCCAACCTCCTCTTTGAAAACTGCTCCGGCGGCGGCGGGCGCTTCGACGCGGGCATGCTCTACTACTCCCCGCAAATCTGGTGCAGCGACAACACCGACGCCCGCGACCGGTTGACCATCCAGTACGGCACCTCCTTCGGCTATCCCATCAGCACCATGGGCGCGCACGTGAGCGCCTGCCCCAACCATCAGACGGGCTGCACCACACCGTTTGAGACGCGGGCTGTCGTGGCCAGTGCCGGCACGTTCGGTTTTGAGCTGGACCTCACGCGCATGACGGCGGAGGAAAAAGCGCAGGCACGCGAGCAGATTCGCCGTTACCGCGAAATCGAACCGCTGGTGCTCTGCGGCGACTACTATCGACTGACCGGGCCGTATGAGAAGAAGAATTATATCGTCTGGCAGTTCGTCTCCAAGGACAAGCGCGAAACCGCCGTATGCGGCGTCATGCTCCATGGCGAAGCCAACCCGCACATCCACCTGATCGATCTGGACGGTCTCCTGCCGCAGGCGCGCTATCAGGATCTGGATTCCGGGCGGGTGTACAGCGGTGCGGCGCTGATGAAAGCGGGCCTGCCCCTTCCCATCGCGCGCGGCGATTGCCAGCCGATTCTGTTCCGATTTAAAAGGGTGGATGGAGAATGAAGCGAGTCGGATTTACGGAGAGCGTCAACTATTCCTGCCTGGAGGATCTGCGCAGCACCAACCCCTTCCGGCGCCTGGCCATGCTCTGCCTGGATTACTGCGGCATCGAAGCGTGCAAGCCCGGGTACGCCTTCGGCCCATACGTTCGCGAGGACTACGTCATTCACTTTGTCCTCTCCGGACGCGGGAAGTATCGCGTGGAAGGCCGCGAAGAGCTGAGCCTTTCCGCCGGCAACTTGTTTCTGATTTCCCCCGGCGTGCGCACCTGGTATCAAGCCGACGTCAAGGAGCCATGGTCCTACGCCTGGGTTGGGTTCAACGGCTACAGGGCTCAGGAGTTCGTGCATAAAATCGGTTTTTCCGATAAGAAGCTCGTTCTGCGCCTGGAGCATTTGGATGAAGCGGTCGACTGCATTCGGCGGATGCTCGACGCCAGAGCACTCACGGACGTCAATGAACTGACGCGCATCAGCGAGCTGTACAAGCTGTTCAGTATTCTGGTGCGCGAACGCCCCGAACGGCGCGACACACAGCAGGGCGACTACGCCAGCCGTCAGTATGTCCACTGTGCGGTCAATTACATGAGCGCAAACTACGCCAATCGCCTGCAAATCGACGATATCGCCAATACGCTCGGCATCAGCCGCGGCTATCTGACCAGCTGCTTCAAAAAACACATGGACATCTCTCCCCAGGAGTTTCTCATTCGCCTGCGGATGGAAAAAGCCGCGTATCTGCTCAGCCATACGACCGATCCCATCGGGCAAATCAGCGATCAGGTGGGCTACAGCGACCAGCTCTCCTTCTCCAAGGCATTCAAACAGCACTATCAGATGAGCCCCAAAGCGTACCGAGAAAGCGACGTTCATCTCGAAGTGGTCTCCAAAAAAGGCGACTATGTCGGGGATGATCCGCTGTAAACACCAGGAGGATACGGATATGGATACCATTTTGAACGCCCGTTTCAGCCGCCATAAGGATGAACTGAGCTGGCTGTTTATGGAGTTGTATGACGACCGCGCAGCGCTTGAAACGCTGATGCAGCGCATGAAGCAGGCTTTTGCGGAGCGCAGCGCGGATCTTCGCGCGCTGGATGCCCGAAGGGAGTCCGAGCCGGACTGGTACCGCAAGGGCAATATGCTGGGCGTGACGATGTACACCGAGCTGTTTGCGGGCAACCTGCGCGGCTTGCTTGACAAGCTCCCCTATTTGCAGGAGCAGGGGATCACCTATCTGCACCTGATGCCCCTGCTCAAAATGCCCCATCCCCACAACGACGGCGGCTATGCGGTCGAGGATTTCACGACGGTCGATCCATCGTTGGGCAGCAATGCGGATCTGTGTGCGTTGACCGCCGCTCTGCGTCAGGCGGGAATCAGCCTGTGCCTGGACGTGGTGATGAACCACACGGCCGATTCCCACGACTGGGCCATGCGCGCGAAGGCCGGCGACCCCTACTACCAGCAATTCTATCACTGTTTTGATGACCGCTCCGTCCCCGACGCCTACGAGCTGACGATGCCGCAGGTGTTTCCCAACACCGCGCCGGGCAACTTCACCTGGTGCGAAGCGATGCACAAGTGGGTACTGACCACCTTCCACCCCTATCAGTGGGACCTGAATTACCGCAACCCGGCCGTGTTCATCGAAATGATGGACAGCGTACTCAAGTTGGCCAACATGGGCGTAGAAGTGCTGCGCATCGATGCCGTTCCCTACATCTGGAAGGAGCTGGGGACCACCTGCCGCAATCTGCGTCAGGTGCACACCATCGTGCGCATGATGCGCATGATTCTGGAAATCGTCTGCCCTGCGGTCATTCTCAAGGGCGAAGTCGTCATGGCTCCGCGCGAACTCGCCGCCTATTTCGGAACGCCGGAAAAACCGGAATGCCACATGCTTTACAACGTCTCGGCCATGGTCAATCTCTGGAGCGCATTGGCCTCGCGGGATACGCGGTTGCTCAAGGCGCAAATCGACAGCCTCAACGCGCTCGACGGGCACTGCTGGTTTGTCAACTATTTGCGCTGCCATGACGATATCGGCTGGGGACTGGACGAGGACGAGGAGCGGAGGCTGGGCATCGATCCCTTCCGCCACAAGGAATACCTCTATCACTTCTACGAGGGCCAATTCCCCGGCAGTTGGGCCAAAGGCGAGCTTTACAACTACGACCCGGCGACGGGCGATGCGCGCTCTTGCGGCACAACCGCCAGCCTCTGCGGCCTGGAACAGGCGCTTGAAGCAGGCGACCCGGTAGCTTACGACATGGCGCTGGCGCGCGACCTGTTGATGCATAACGCCATGTCGTTCCTTCGCGGCTTCCCGATGCTCTCCAGCGGCGATGAAATCGGCCAGCTGAACGGATGGGACTACCACGAGGACCCGGAGCGCAACGACGACAGCCGGAATCTGCATCGCAGCCGTTTCGATTGGGACAAAGCCGCGCTTCGCAACCGGAAGGATACGCTGCCCTACGCCATCCAGCAAGGGCTGAAGCAAATCAGGGCCCTGCGTAACCATCCCTGCTTCCGTTCGGAAGCCTGGGTCACGACCTGGGAGACGCAAAACCCCGCCGTCCTGGCCATCGTACGCAAGCAGGGCGAGGCCCAGATTTGCGGCCTGTTCAATTTCAGCGAATACGACCAGCGCGTGCAGTTGACCGATGCACTGGGCGTGCATTTGCCGCGCACGCTCACGCTTTCCCCCTATGAGGCAAAGATTTTGGAAAAGACGCCCGATACAGCGAAGGAGGGCAACGCATGAAGACCTTTGACGTCATCGCGCTGGGCGAACTGCTCATCGACTTTACGCAGAACGGCCGCAGCGAACAGGGCAACTTCCTCTTTGAAGCCAATCCCGGCGGCGCTCCCGGCAACGTGCTGGCCATGCTGGGTCGCCTGAACCGCCGCACAGCGTTCATCGGCAAGGTCGGCAAGGACCACTTTGGAGCGCTGCTTCGCGACGCGCTGGAAGAACAGCACATCGACACCTCGGCGCTTTGTACCGACCCGAACGTACCCACCACGCTGGCCTTTGTCCATAAGCTGGAGAACGGCGACCGGGATTTCTCCTTTTACCGCACGCCGGGCGCGGACATGATGCTTTCACCGCAAGACGTTCCGGAGTCCATGCTCCGCGACACGCGCCTTTTCCACTTCGGAACGCTCTCCATGACGGACGAGCCCGTGCGCAGCGCTACCATGCGCGCGGTGGAGACAGCCAAAGCGTGCGGCGCGCTGATTTCCTTTGATCCGAACCTTCGTCCTCCGCTGTGGAAAAGCGAAGCGCAGGCGCGCGAGGCTTTTGAGTACGGCATGCGGCACTGTGATGTGCTCAAAATATCCGACAATGAAATCGAGTGGTTCACCGGGTGCTCGGATATGGATGCCGGTATTGCGCAAATCGCCGGCCGGTTTGGCATTCCCCTCATCCTCGCTTCGCTGGGCGCACAGGGCAGCCGCGCGTATCGGGGTGCATTGCGCGTGGAAGTGCCCGCCTTCCTCAACCCGAACACCACGGACACCACTGGCGCAGGCGATACCTTCTGCGCCTGCTGCCTGAACGCTGTGCTTGAATGCGGGATTGCACAGCTCGATGAATCCCACCTTGCTCAAATGCTTCGTTTTGCCAACGCGGCGGCTTCCCTGGTCACCACGCGCAAAGGCGCACTGCGCGTCATGCCAAGCCGAGAAGAAGTCGAAGCTTTCCTGACAAGCCGCACCCCTTGCTGATCTCTATTTTCTCCTGTTAGAAAGAACGAAAGGGAGGAAACCGCCATGCGATTCTTTTCCAATGACAGCCTGTTTGGCCGTATCTTTGGCACGCTGGGCGATATCATCACGGTCAACCTGCTCTTTCTGGTATGCAGTTTGCCGTTGGTGACCATCGGCGCCTCGTGGACAGCGGCCTGTTATACGCTCATTCACAAGCGCTGCATGGCGGACGCCTCCATCGTCCAGCCGTTTTTCGCATCCTTTCGGGCAAACTTGAAACAGAGCACGCTCGTTTGGTTGGGCATGCTGGTCATCGGATGGATTCTGCTCACGGATATCCGAATCTTTGCGCCCAATGGCCCTTATCCGGTTCTGCCGGTCTATATTCTGTTCCTGTTGCTGGCCTGTATTGGCGCGTTCACCGCACTGTTTCTCTTCCCCGTCATCGCCTGTTTTGAGAATTCACTGAAGAAGCTCATCGTCCAGGCATTCCTTTTCGCCTGTGGAAAGCCGCATGTGGCTGTTCTGATGTTGTTCATCGCTGCCGTGCCCGTCATGCTCTCGCTTTCCAGCGCCGTTGTCTTCTGGGCCGTGTTGATCCTGTGGGTTTTCCTGGGATTTGGCGCCATCGCTTGGCTGCACAGCCTCTTGCTCACCAGCGTATTTCGCCCGTATCTATCTCCAATCGAAGACATGGAATCGCAGGACGCCTGAGCTTCTCTTCCTCACGATGCTTGTGACTTTGCCGCCCTTATGGGCGGTTTTTTCATTTGCTCGCCTTCTTAAACCGATCATGCAGGCAACGCTGTTTTGCGTGTTATGATAGAGAGGGAAATACAGGTACAGCATCCATATCGCAGGCTCAGGATTGCAAAACCGTTCTCTTAATTGACAATTCCCGTTTTTTTGAAGACAAAAAAGAAATCCGAACCGATCCCATCGGGATTTAGTTTGGATTTCTCACTCATGGTCAGACTGTCTGAAAAGATGTGAAATCCGTAACCGCTCAATAATCCCGCGGTACAGAAAGTCGTGGTTCCCGGCACTCACACCGCCGAGAACCACGACTTCATTTCTTCTGACCAAGGGAGTAGATCATCAATCTCGAAGTCCTTGTTCTGCTCCGCGCGCTCAGGCATAATACTGAGCAGATGAAGCAGATAGTCATCCAGCCGTAGGCTGTTGGCTTTTGCCGTTTCCATCAGCGAGTAGATGATTGCACTCGCTTCCGCGC
>CALVTV010000166.1 GCA_944363005.1 uncultured Clostridia bacterium
TCGACCCCTACGTCAGCACCGGCGCATGCCGGGAGATCTCCCGATGCGTTGTGCTCATCGTCGCAGGGACGAGCCTGACCGTGGAGCCTGCCGCGTCGTTCCTCACCTATTTCCGGGGGGGCAGACGCGAACTGGTCGTCATCAACCGGGAGGAAACCCCGGCAGATTCCCGCGCAACGCTCGTCATCCGCGGCGATGTCGCGCAGGTCATGGGCGAGTTGCGCGTCTGATGGCGCTTGCCTTCCTCTGTTCCCTGAAAACCCACGGCACAGGCTTTCCCTGTCTGCGCCGTTTTGTTGCGCCCATCTTTTGCCAAACATCGTTTGCAGTCAGGAAGCCCATTTTACGCCAAAAGATCAAGCTTTGCGGACAATCTCCGTCATCGCGTCCCAGTTTTCCTCCATGCTTCGCACCAGCGCAAACTGCGTGCGCGCGCGGTCGAGATTGTGTCCTTCGCGATGCACCTTGAAATACTTGTCGCCGTTGAGATAGTCCGCCAGGAAGCGCATGCCGCACTCCAGCGTCATGAGCTTGGCGCCCATGGGCAACAGTTCCCGCTCGCGCGGCCAAAGCGCCTGCCCTGCCTCGCCCAAATAGCCGCGCGTATAGGCTTCAAACATCGGCAGCGACAGCGATATTTTGGCCAAATCGCGCTCGTCCTCCGCGGCGGTGTTGGCCCCGAAACGGATGGAATCGCCAAAGTCGTAGGCCGCCAGGCCCGGCATGACCGTGTCCAGATCGATCACACAGACGCCCTTCCCCGTTTGCGCATCCAACAGCACGTTATTGAGCTTGGTATCGTTGTGCGTCACGCGCAGGGGAATTTCGCCCGCTTGGAGCGCGCGCACCAGCGCCTGAACCTGTTCGCCATAGCCCATGCAAAACGCCAGCTCCGGCCCGACTTCGCCAAGGCGGCCTGCCTCGTTGCGGCGCACGGCCTCCATCAGCTGGCGGTAGCGCACCGGCGTATTGTGGAAATCGCGAATGCTCTCGTGCAGTTGTCCCGCGTCAAGGCCCTCCAGCCGCCGTTGAAAGCGCCCGAAGGCTTCGCCGGAACGCGCGAAGAGCTCCGGGGTATCCGGCAGGTCCCGCGAAATCGTATCCTCGATGAACGCATACATCCGCCAGAGCTGCCCGGTTGAATCGGTGTACCCATGGCCCTGTTCCAGGGTCTCAATCAGGGTGAGCGTTTCCCGCTGCGGATCGCCGCCCTCCGCCTCGATTACCCGGCGCAAATGCGCGGTCACCCGCTCGATATTCTCCAGCACGCCATAGGGGTCGCTAAAAACGTATGCGTTCACCCGCTGCAAAATATAGCGCACGGGACGCGCCGCGCCCGTATCCACGGACACACAATATGTATCGTTGATATGTCCATTGCCGTAGGGCGCCAGATGCACCTCGCCTTGCGCCAGCCGGAAATGAGAAACCGCCTCGTAGGCCTGCATATCCTTTCTCCTTTCTGCGCTGCCTGATCGCGCCGTGGGGCTCCACTTGCCTCAAGCCAGCCCGCACATCTTGTTATGTATAGTATAAAATACAAACCAGAATTTGTAAAGATTATTCGATTTCCACGCTGCATTCCGCTTTGCCGCGCTGCGTTAGGGCAGTTGTTCGCAGGCATTCTTTCCTTTTTCAGTTCTGCGGACGAATTTGTTTTTCCTCCTTTGTTTGCCCTTTACGTGCGAATCATTCAGCGCTATAATACGGAACGGTAAATGATCGCCGTCCCACAAAAGGAGGATATTCCATGAACAAGGATCTCACCGTCGGAAAGCCTCAAACCGTACTGCTCCAATTCTGCATGCCGCTGCTGGGAAGCATACTCTTTCAGCAGCTCTACAACATCGCGGACAGTCTGGTCGCCGGCAAGTTCATCGGAGAAAATGCGCTGGCCGCCGTCGGCAATGCTTATGAAATCACATTGATCTTCATCGCCTTTGCCTTCGGCTGCAACATCGGTTGCTCCGTCATCGTCTCCCGCCTCTTCGGCGCGCGCAAAAACGCCGATCTGCGCACGGCCGTCTCCACGACATACATCTCCGTCGGTGTGCTGTGCGCCGTGCTCATGGCCGCGGGCCTTCTGTTGCTCACGCCCATGCTGCATCTGATCAATACGCCGGACACCCTGATGGCGGACTGCCGGCTGTATCTGATCATCTATCTGCTCGGCCTTCCGTTTCTCTTCTATTATAATGTCGCGACGGGCATCTTCTCGGCCATGGGCGATTCCCGCACGCCGTTCATCTTCCTGGCCTTCTCCTCCACGGCGAACATTCTGGTGGATATCCTCTTTGTCACCGCTTTCTCCATGGGCGTAGCGGGCGTCGCCTGGGCGACGTTCCTTTGCCAGGGAATCAGCTGCGTGTTGGCGCTCATCGCCGTGCGCCGCCGCCTGCATGCGCTGCCCGTCGACGGCAAACCCCGCCACTTCAGCATGCCCATGCTCTTGAACATCATCAACATCGCCGTGCCCAGCATCCTGCAACAGAGCTTTGTCTCCGTGGGCAACATCATCATCCAGTCCGTCATCAACGGCTATGGCCCTAGCGTCATCGCGGGCTACTCCGCCGCCATCAAGCTCAACAACCTGGTCATCACCTGCTTCACCCAGCTGGGCAACGGCATGAGCAACTACACCTCCCAGAACCTCGGCGCCGAAAAGAACGAGCGCGTGCGCCAGGGCCTGTTCGCCGGATTGCGGATGGTGCTCGCCCTGTGTGTGCCGGTCATCGCGCTCTATTTCTTCTTCCCCTCCGTGCCCATCAGCCTGTTCATGGAATCGCCCAGCGAAGCCGCTATGCAGACCGGCATCGACTTCCTGCGCATCGTCTCCCCCTTCTACCTGGTGGTCTCCATCAAGCTGATCGCGGACGGCGTGCTGCGCGGCGCGGGACGCATGCGCGAATTCATGATCGATACGTTCACCGATCTGTTCCTGCGCGTGGGCCTGTGCATCCTGTTCTCCGGCCTGTTCGGCGCGATCGGCATCTGGTGCTCCTGGCCGGTGGGCTGGGTCATCGGTACGGGCCTTTCCGCCGTCTTCTGCCTGCATTACCTGCATGTGCTTGAAAACAAGTGATTCTTTTCTCCCCGGCGCGGCTCAGGCCGCGCTTTTTTCTATCAATCTCCGGGCAAAGAAGAACGAGGGCCCATCTTCGGGGAATGTCCCCCGAAAGCAATCCGGAGCAAATCGCGCACTTTGGGCAAGGATTGCGCCTCTTTTGTTGACAGCTCAACATTCTTGTAGTATGATACCCCAAGTCCCAAAATCCCGGTGCCAACCGATGGAGGTGACTATGGAACACCAACGCATCGAATTGTTTTGCAGCCTGACGGACAGCGCATGCAAATCCATCCAGCGCCTGAAAGCCACGCAGATGGATGCGTTTGACCTGTCCGCCGCGCATACCCGTTCCCTCTGCCTGCTGCTGGAAGCGCTGCCCACGGGTCTGACCCAGACCGAGCTGGCCCAGCGCTGCGGCATGGACCGCGCGCAGATTTCCCGCGTTCTAAGCGCGTTGCGCAATCGCAACTATCTGACCACCGTAGGCCAGGGCGACTACAAAAAGCGTTATGTGCTCACCGAGGCGGGCATTGAAGTCGCCAATCAAATCGAGGCGATGATCGAGGAAATTTACGCCTATGTCGGCAAAGACATTCCCCGCGAGGACCTGATTGGCTTTTACCGCACCTTTTCCCTCATCGAGCAGCGTCTCAAACAGGCCGTGGCCCATTTCGGCTGTGCGCCGTGCAAACCCAACCAACCATGAGGTGATGACATGCATATACTCAAGAGAATTCCCTGCCGCATCTATCAGCTGGCCTTCCGTGCGGCGCTCCCGATTCTGCCCTATCGCGAACCCACACCCCTGCGGTCGCTGGACGCCATCGCGCCGCTGCTCAAGGAGAAGGGTATCGCCCGCGTGCTGCTGGTCACTGACCGCGCCATTCGTGGACTGGCGCTCACTAAGCCGCTGGAGGACTCCCTCGCCGCGGCGCAAATTGCCTGCGCCGTCTACGACGAAACCGTGCCCAACCCCACCATCGACAACGTCGAAGCGGCGCGCGCCCTGTACATTGAAAGCGGCGCGCAGGCGATCATCGCCGTGGGTGGCGGTTCCGTGATGGACTGCGCCAAGGCTGTCGGTGCGCGCATCGCCCGTCCCAACAAGCCCGTGCAGCGCATGAAGGGGCTTTTGCACGTGATGCGCCGCACGCCGCTGACCATCGCCGCGCCCACCACCGCGGGAACCGGCAGCGAAACGACCCTCGCCGCCGTAATCACCGACGCGCGCGCCCACTACAAGTACCCGATCAACGACTTCGCTCTGATTCCGGACTATGCCGTGCTCGATCCGCAGCTGACCGTCGGCCTGCCGCCGATGCTCACGGCGACCACCGGCATGGATGCGCTGACGCATGCCGTGGAAGCCTATATCGGCCGCTCCACGACCGCGCTCACCCGCAGCATGGCCGAGCAGGCCGTCTGCCTGATCCACGACAACCTGCTGACCGCCTATGAAGACGGCAAGAATCTCACCGCGCGCGCCAACATGCTCGACGCCGCTTACCGCGCGGGCATCGCCTTCACGCGGTCCTACGTGGGCTACGTGCACGGCGTGGCGCACTCGCTGGGCGGGCAATACGGCGTGCCGCACGGCCTGGCCAACGCGGTCATCCTGCCGTATTTCCTGAATGCTTACGGCAGCGCCTGCCACAAGAAGCTCGCGCGGCTGGCCCGCAAGGCCGGCATCGCCAAGCCGGACACTTCGGACGCGCAGGCCGCTGAAGCGTTCATCGCCTGGGTCTGCCAGATGAACGCGCTCATGCATATCCCCACGTCCATCCCGCAGATCCGCGAGGAGGACATTCCGGGCATGGCGCGCAAAGCCGCCAAAGAGAGCAACCCGCTCTATCCCGTGCCCGTGCTGATGGATGCCCATGAGCTGGAGGCCATGTACAGAAAACTCATGCCCAAGGAGGTTCAATCATGAACGACGCAGCCCAGATCGTTGCCCGGCAACGCGCTTATTTTCAAACCGGCGCGACACTCCCCCTCGCCTTCCGCAAGAGGGCGCTCGACACCCTGCGCGCCGCCATTGTTCGCCGGGAAGCGGATATTCACCGCGCGCTACAGGAAGACCTGTGCAAATCCCCGACCGAAAGCTACATGTGCGAAACCGGCATGACGCTTGCGGAACTGAGCTACATGCGCAGCCACATGGGCCGCTGGGCGCGCCGTCACCATGTGCTCTCCCCGCTGGCGCAGTTCCCTTCGGACAGCTTCACCGTCAAGGAGCCTTACGGCGTCACGCTGATCCTCTCCCCGTGGAACTATCCGTTCATGCTGACGATGGAACCGCTCATCGGCGCGCTGGCCGCGGGCAACTGCTGCGTGCTCAAGCCGTCGGCCTATTCGCCCGCCACAAGCGCCGTCATCGCCTCCCTCATCGCCGAGTGCTTCCCGCCGGAGTACGTGACGGTTGTCACCGGGGGCCGCGCCGAAAACCAGGCGCTGCTCGAGCAAAAGTTCGATTACATCTTCTTCACCGGCGGCGTGAACGTCGGCCGGGAGGTCATGCGCAAGGCCGCCGAGCACCTGACGCCCGTCTCGCTTGAGTTGGGCGGCAACAGCCCCTGCATCGTGGAGGCGAGCGCGCGCATTGACCTCGCCGCCAAGCGCATCGCCTTCGGCAAGCTGCTCAACTGCGGCCAGACCTGCGTGGCCCCGGATTACCTGCTCGTCGACCGCCGCGTCAAGGACGAGCTGATCGCGCGGCTCATCCATCACATCACGGCGATGGTCGGAGAGGACGCCACCCAGAACGAGTCCTATGTGCGCATGATCAACGCCAAGCACTTCGACCGCGTCTGCGGCCTGATCGATCCGGCCAAGGTCGTCTTCGGCGGCGGCAGCGACCGCGACAAGCTCAAGATCCAGCCCACGATCCTGGACAACGTGACCGCCGAGGACGCCGTCATGGGCGAGGAAATCTTCGGGCCGGTGCTCCCGGTCATCGCCTACGACTCGCTGGATGAGGCTGTGGCCTTCATCAACGACCGCCCGCATCCACTGGCGCTCTACCTCTTCACCGAAGACAAGGCCGTCTCCGACCGCTTCCTGAACACCGTGCCCTTTGGCGGCGGCTGCATCAACGACACCATCATCCACCTGGCCACCAGCCGCATGGGCTTTGGCGGCGTCGGCAACAGCGGTATGGGCAGCTATCACGGCAAAAAGAGCTTTGACACGTTCAGCCATGAGAAGAGCATCGTCAAAAAGTCCACGCTGATCGACATTCCCATGCGCTACGCGCCGTATTCCGCAATGACGGACAAGCTGGTGCGCCTGTTCCTGCGCTGATCTTTCGCCGGATGGCCCGCGGGTCATCCGGCTTTGACTTTTGCGCCCAATATGAACCAGTTGCCCCGCCGGGCAGAAGATGGTATAATAGGGAACAATCATCAACACCGGGCTTTGCCCAAGGAAAGGAACCATGAAGCACACACCCATCATGTTGGCGCTCCTGCTCGCGCTGATGAGCGCCCCCTGCGCGTCCGGGGCCGAATCCCCTTCGCCCTCCGCGCCCAGCGAAACCCCGTCCACTTCCGCGCCGGTTGAACAGGATGCGCTCATGCGCACGGCCAAGGAGGCCAACCTGCGTTCGCGCCCCGGCCGGGACGAAGCTCGCATCAACACCATTCTCAAAGGCCGCACGGTCAAAGTGCTGGATACCGTCACCGAGGAGGAGGAGCTCTGGGCGCATGTGCGCGTGACCAGCTCCGGCCAGGAGGGGTATATCCTGATGAGCCTGCTCGAAGAGGTCCCCGAGGAGACGCCCACGCCTGTGCCCACGGCGACGCCTGCGCCCACGGCCACCCCCCTGCCCACGCCCAGCCCTACACCGGAGGGCCCGCTGGAGGAAACCCTGGAGGAGCCGCTGCTCGTGCGCACGAGCATGCGTGCCAATCTGCGCAAGGAACCCGGCGGCGGATTGATCGACGAGCTGCCCAAAAGCACACACCTGACGGTCTTCGGCCGCATCGAGGACGAGGTCGGAGCGCTGTGGTATCACGTGCGCGAGGAGAGCGGCCGCGAGGGCTACATGCTTGCGGAACTGCTCATCCAGATTCAGCCGCCGCAGCTGGCAACCGTCTCCGAGGCGGAGGTTCGCGACCTGTTCCCCGTGCTCTCCTTTGACCCCATCGCCGACGCCTACGCGGCGGACCTGCCCGCCTACAGCGATGAGGAAATGGCGGACTACCGCACGCTGGATGTCGGTTCGCGTTCCGACGACGTGCTGCGTCTCAAGCGGCGCCTCTACGAGATGGGCTACTATACCAAGCCCAACGAAAACCAGAACTACACGGAATCCACCGCCGAGGTCATTGAGCGCTTTCAGGAGGATGTCGGCCTGCCGGTGACCGGTGTGGCCGATCCGCTGACCCAGGCCGCGCTCTTTGACGAGGACACGCCCAAGCGCGAGGGCAGCCCGCAGCAGCCGCAATACCTGGCCAATGCCGACATGCCGCTCGTCATTCAGCGCACGGACGTGACCTCCTACAACTTCCACGGCAGCATCCAGCTCTCGCTGCGCAACAACAGCGGCGCGAAGCTGACCGCTTTCGGCCTGAAGATCATCCCCTATCTGCGCGACGGTTCGCCCGCCGATCTGGCCGAGACGTTTGAAGAGGAGATCGAGCGCGAATACAGCGTGGACGACATCGCGATTGCCGAGGGCCGTTCCTACTCCGATTTTGAGACGAACGACCGGTTTGACGACGCCATCTGGCCGCATCACTTCGAGGTCAGCAACCAGATCTACTTCTCCGGCGCGCAGATCGCCGTCTGCTGGTACCGCAGCGGCGGAACCAATGTCTACGTGGACGATGACCAGATGGTCTTCGTCGAAGCGGGCACAGGCGCCGGGGCGCAGCTGATTCACACGCTGCCCGTCACGCTCACCGAGGAGGAAACCAAGCTTTCCCGCTGGGAAATGGGCATTGTCACGCGCTACGTGCTGCCCGTCTATCAGGAGCACTACGGCTTGCCGCAGGGCGCCTACATCAAAACCGTCGAGGACGGCTCGCCCGCCCAGGACGCCGGACTTCAGCCGGGCGACGTGATCGTCGGCATCGGGGAGCAGACGATTCTCGGCGACGCCACGTTGCGCAAGGCGCGCGGCCAAATCGCCCCCGGCGAGAGCGCCACGCTCTGGTTCTGGCGCGAGGGCTCGTATTACACCACGCAGATTCTGCGCCCCGACGAAACATAATCCCAATCTCATCACCAAGGCGGCCCATTTGTGGCCGCCTTTTTTGTATTCAAACACATCCGTTCTCCCGCGTTTTTTTTAATCACATTGATTTTTCCCCCAACTTATTGTATGATATCACATAGTGAGATACCCTTTTCCCCGCACAGCGCGGCAATCTTTTCAGCGAAAGAAGGCGAATGCTTGATCAATCTTCCTGCCATTTTCATTGCCAATGGTCTGGGCGCCATGTTGACGTTGACCTTGATTCTGAGCAGTCGCAAGGTGACGCGCAGCGTGTTTTTTGACGATAAACTCTTCTATTTGATGTGCAACTTCACGCTCTTTTTGTGCGTAGCGGAAGCGTTCTCCTTTCTTGTTGACGGCAGGCTCTTCCCCGGCTCCTTCTTTTTGAACCGGTTGCTCAACGCCTCCCTGTTCTTCACCAACAGCCTGTTCTCCTTCCTATGGACAGTTTACGTGGACTACAAGCTCTTTGGCCGAATGGATCGCATCCGACGGATTTACACCTGGGCTTCCCTCCCCGCGTTGATCATCTGCGTCCTGTCCGTTTTGAACCTGTTCACCGATGTGTTTTTTACCGTCTCCCCGGAGAACGTTTACGCTCGCATGCCGCTGGCCTCCATCACCTATCTGGCCACCTACGGCTATCTGCTCGCCGGCGCCATCACCGTCATCGTCTATCGCCACAAGGTCGGCAAATATCTGTTCATGCCGGTCGTGGTGTTTCTCTCCCCGATTTATCTGGGCAGTCTTTTGCAATTCCTGTTCTATGGCATCGCACTGATCTGGGTTTCCGTCTCCTTCGGCCTGGTTTCCCTGTACATCAATCTGCAAAACGAAGTCTCCATGCTCGATCCGCTCACCAAGCTGTACAATCGGGAATACCTCACTCGCTTCTTGAGCTATTCCGCGCAGAAGCTTCCCAAAGATCATCAGTTGGGCGGCATCATGATGGACATCAACGCTTTCAAGGAAATCAACGACACGTACGGCCACTCCGAAGGCGATATTGCGCTTCGCGTGGTGGGCAAATGCCTGATGGACGTGATGCACGGCGACAACTTTGCCGTGCGCTATGGCGGCGACGAGTTCATTGCCATCTGCCATGTTCACGACGAACAGGACTTGCAAGCCCTGATTGCCAAGCTCTGCAAGCGCGTTGAACGGGAAAACAGCGTCTGCGCTCGTCCTTACCAATTGCGCCTCTCAATCGGTTACACATTGTATGCCCCCGAAACCGACGATCTGGATTCCTTCCTGCGACGCATGGACGCGCGCATGTACGAGGAAAAGCGCCGCTTCTATTCCGACGCCAAAAACAACCGCCGCCACCGTCGCGACGACGCATAAACACAAAGGCATCCTGCGCAACACAGGATGCCTTGTTCTTTGATGATTCAATTTTCAATTCAGCGAGCCGTCATAAGGCTTTGTACACGCTTGTGTGCCGCCCACCTTCGACGCCAGAAAAGCGTCGGGCCAAGCCTCTTCTTCGCTTGACGCCGATGCCTTTTTGATTGAGGCTGCGCTCATTCCCGACCGGAAGTCAGCTTGCCCAGGGCGTAAATCACCGCAATGATGACCGCCATCACAGCAAAGATGCCCAGCCAGCCTTCAACCAGGAACCGGAGCGACGCCAAAAACGCAGGGATGTCAATACGCATGCTGCTACCTCCTCACACCAACGGCGCAATCATCGCCAGAATCAGACCGCCCGCGATGACCGACGCCACCTGTCCGGCCACGTTCGCGCCCGCCGCCTGCATCAGGATAAAGTTGTAGGGGTCCTCTTCCTTAGCCATCTTCGCAATCACGCGGGAGGACATGGGGAAGGCCGAAATGCCGGCCGCGCCGATCATCGGATTGATCTTTTTCTTGGCAAACAGGTTGATGAACTTGCCAAAGAACACGCCGCCAAACGTATCGAACATGAACGCCACCAGGCCCAGCGCCAGGATCATCAGCGTCTCAGGCACAAGGAAGCTGTCCGCCTGCATGCGAACGGCCACCGTCAGGCCCAGCAGCAGGCTGATGAGATTGGCCAGGATATTCTGGGCCGCCTCCGAGAGCGTGCGCAGCACGCCGCACTCGCGGAGCAGGTTGCCAAACATCAGGAAGCCCACCAGCGCCACCGACTGCGGCGAGACCAGGCCCGCAATCATCGTCACCACGATCGGGAAGAGAATGCGGGTCGTCTTGCTGATCTTGCCCGGGGTGTACTCCATGCGGATCATGCGTTCCTTCTTGGTCGTCACCAGCCGGATGCAGAAGGGCTGCACAATCGGCACCAACGCCATATACGAGTAAGCGGCGACAATGATGGCCGCGGTATAGTTGCTGCCGAGCGTATTGGCCACAAAGATGGACGTCGGGCCGTCCGCCGCGCCGATGATGGCGATGGACGCCGCATCGCGCAGCTCAAAGCCGAACAGACTGGCCATCGAGAGCGTAAAGAAGATGCCGAACTGCGCCGCCGCGCCGAAGAGCAGCAGCTTGGGGTCCGCCAGCAGCGGTCCGAAATCGATCATGGCGCCGATGCCGATAAACAGCAGCAGCGGGAACAACTCGTTGCCCACGCCCGCCTGAAACAGCGTTTCCAGCACCTCGACCGCGCCCGAGTTCGGCAGATTGCAAAGAATGCAGCCAAAGCCCATCGGCAGCAGGAGCGTCGGCTCCATTTCCTTCTTGATCGCCAGATAGATCATCACGCCGCCGATTACCCACATGGCCACCATCTGCCACGTCAGATCCGCGAAGTTTCCAAAGATCTGGGTCATGTTTTTTCCTCCGTTTCTTGGGTTCATCGTTTTCCCTGCTATTATATTCCACTTTTGTATTTCATGCAAGATCCAGGGATTATTCCATCGTTTCTGTTTTTATCGTTCTTCTTTGACTTTTGCGTTCTCTGTTCCGACCTGCTTGGCATTCGGCGAATCTTCCAATTGCTTTCCCTTGCGCCCCCAGAAAAAAGCCAGTTCCGCTCTCGCTGAGGCGGGTTCACAAACAGATGCGCAATCCCGTTGGAATCAATCTTTACAAACGCGAAACCATTCCCTATAATAGGCCATATACTTCGCCCGTTGCGCGATTGATGGAGGTAGGCGCATGAAATTCTATCACGGTTCAACAGAAAGCGGCCTTACCGTCCTTTGCCCTGTATCAAAGGACAAAGACGGCCATCCCCTCTTGTACCTCACGGACAGCTTTGCGTACAGTTTGTTTTACCTTCGTGACCGGAAGACAGACTTTGTCACGTGCGGCCTCGCCGCAGACGGTAAGGCGCATTATGAAGAGTGGTTCCCCAATCAACTGAAAACGCTTTATGAACGCCGGTCTGGTTGGATTTATGAAGTGAACGCAAATGCGGAGCCTCACCGGATCCGAGGCATTCATGTTTGCCGCGAAGCCGTTGCCGTAACGCAGCCGCACTATATTGAAGACGCCTATTGCGCAATACAGAACGAAATCAAAAAAGGAACCGTCATCGTCAGGGCTTTTGAAGAAGCCTCGCAAGAACAGCTGCGGCAATATCAAGCGGATTTGGCTGCTTGGCTGCGCTCGGCAGGGCCTTTGCCGATTGAAAAGCAGAATTTTTATCGCACGTATTTTCCTGCCTGCTGGAAGCAGGCGCATGAATGAGCAATCCCGAAACCACGCGGCGCTTCATCGCCAGGAATAACCTGATAAAAGCGGAACAGGCATGACAAAATCATGCCTGTTTCTGTTTGTGTCCGCCGGGTATTTCCCGCGCGGCTGCTCTAAATCCTTACAGCTTGATCAGTTCGTATTCCCGCGTGCCCAGGCCGATCTTCTCGGCATGCTCCAGGCAGCTGCGCCACTCCGACTCCGGCGTGGAGTTGCGGAACGGATCACCCCAGTCGGCAAAGCCCGGCTTGTGCAGGTTGTCCCAAAGCTGGCTGTTGGGCATGGGGTTGGCCTTCAGGCACGCATCAACGCAGGCCTGATCCAGCGCAAGCGGGTCAAACGAGGCGAACATGCCAATATTGGGCAGGATCGGCGCGTCGTTCTCGCCGTGGCAATCGCAGTTGGGCGACACGTCCACGATCAGCGAGATATGGAAATTCGGCCGGCCGCTGACAACCGCCTTCGTGTACTCCGCCATGCGGCGGTTGAGCATCTCGTTGGCCGCATTGTCGTTGAACTCGATGGCGTCAAAATTGCACGCGCCCAGGCAGCGGCCACAGCCCACGCAGTGATCGGAGTCCACATGCATCTTGCGCGCCGCCTCGTCAAAGACCAGGCCCTCGTTGGCGCATTCCTTCTGACACTTGCGGCAGCCGCGGCACAGATCCTGCTCGATATGAGCCTTGCCGCTGGAATGCTGTTCGGTCTTGCCCGCGCGCGAGCCGCAGCCCATGCCGATGTTCTTGATCGCTCCGCCAAAGCCGGTGGACTCGTGGCCCTTGAAGTGGGTCAGGCTGATAAACACGTCCGCATCCATCACCGCGCGGCCGATCTTCGCCGCCTTGACGTATTCGCCGCCTTCCACCGGCACGTCCACGTCGTCTGTGCCCTTGAGGCCGTCGCCGATGATCACCGGGCAGCCGACCGTCAGCGGCGTAAAGCCGTTCTCCCAGGCGCAGTAGAGGTGCTCCAATGCGTTTTTGCGGCTGCCGGGATACATCGTGTTGCAGTCCGTCAGGAAGGGCTTGCCGCCGAGCTCCTTGACCACATCCACCACCGCGCGCGCGTAATTGGGGCGCAGATAGCTGATGTTGCCCAGCTCTCCGAAGTGCATCTTGATGGCGACGAACTTCCCGTCCATGTCGATCTGGCCAATTCCCGCCCGGCGAATCAGCTTTTTGAGCTTCGTGGGCAGGCCGTCGCCAAAGGCGATCGTGCGGAAATCCGTGAAATAAACCTTAGCCTTTTCCATGGTGTCCCTCCATCATCAACGGTATGGCCGTTTCCCGAAAGAGACGGCGTCGCAGAATAAAAAACCCCCGGAGAAATCCTCCGGGAGATTGCCTATTAGCCTTCAACGGCTTCCTTGAGCGCTTTACCCGGCTTGAACATCGGGGAGCGGCGGGCGCCGATCTGGATTTCCTCGCCCGTCTTCGGATTGCGAGCCTTGCGAGCCGGGCGCTCCTTCACTTCAAACGCGCCAAAGCCCACGATCTGCACCTTTTCTCCGTTCTTGAGGCTCTCGGCGATAATATCGCTCATCGCGCAGATTGCAGCCTCGGCATCCTTACGGGTCAGGCCCGCCTTCGCGGCGATGGCCGCGCTCAGTTCATTCTTGTTCATGGCTTGATAAATCCTCCTTAAACAACCGCCGCCTTACGGCGCTGTGCCTTGCATGAATCGCACATCACGGCGACTATGACATATTCTACATGCTTTCCCGCTTTCCTGCAAGAGGAACCGCATTTTTTCATAAAAATTTCATTGGTTATTGGGTTTTTATGCGCCTTACGCTTCCTCTTCCAGGCGGCGAATCCTCCGCTCCAGGCCTGTGCGCAGCGCCGTTTCCGCGTCCACGCCCACGGCATCGGACAACGCGCAGAGCGCCATGAGCACCCCGGCGATGTGCGCCTCGTCCGGGTTCTTCTCAAGGGCCTGCATGGTCTCGCGCAGCGCCGCCCGAGCGCTGTCCTGATCCGCTTTGGCCTGCGCCATTCGCCGCAGGCACTTCTGCGTCCGGGAGAGCGCAGGCAGCGACACGGCCACGTCCCGCACGCGCTCGAGCGCCGTCTGCTCGCCGCGTTCCTTCTTCTTCGCCTTTTCCCAGAGCGCGTTCAATTCGCCCGCGTTGTCCACCGTCTCCCCGCCGAACACATATGCATGCCGGGTAATCATCTTGTGCGCAGCCATGCTCGTCACGTCCCGGTCGGTGAAGTCCCGATGCTCCGCGCCGATGCAGCTGTTGAGCACGACCTGAAACAGCACGTCGCCCAGCTCGTCCGCAATCTTGTCCGGTTGTCCCTGCTCCATGGCCTCCGCGGCCTCGCAGGCCTCCTCAACCATGTACTGGGTCAGCGTGTGGAACGTCTGCGCACGGTCCCATGGGCAACCGCCCGGCGCCCGCAACCGGCGCACGACGCGCACGAAGTCCTCGTACGTCGCGCGCGAGCGCGCAAACACGCTCACCGCCGGCACGAGCACCGCCGTGCGGTGATCGTAATGGGGTTGCCTGTCCAGCTCGCAAAGCGCGATGGGCCGCGCCTGCGCACAGGAGGCGTTTTCCAGGAAATAGACGGTCGTCTCGTCGTCAAACAGATCGCCTAGCCACAGCTTGACGTCCCCGGCCAGGCAGCGGTTGTCGATCTCGGTGATGACCTGCGGACTGTCCGCCTCGGGCCGAAAATCCTCCAGCGAAAGAGCCGTCAGCGTGCGCAGGTTTTCGGTATTGACCCCCCAGCAAATGGCCGCAGCCGCCGCGCAATCCGCCAGCGAAAGACCGCCCACCACGCGAAGCGAAAGGGTTTGCGGCAACATCGCCCGCAGAGCGCGCACCGTCGCGTCGCTTGCCGGGTCACTGACCGCGTAGCACAGCGAAGGCGTCTGCTCCGCCAGCTCGATGAGCCGCCGGGCCGCGCGGGCGCAAAGCTCATCAAAATCCTCGCACTGCTCATAGAGCGCGTCCAGCGTGTCAAAGGCGATGCCGCGCGCTCTGAGCATTGCGGCCACGCCGTGCTTCTGCGTGCGCAGAACGAGCTTTTGAGCACCTGTCATCGCGTCATACGCGGCAAAGGTGAGCTGTCCGGCGTCATCCGGCCCCAAGGCCGCCAAGGTTATGATATGCTGATTCATCGTCATTATGCCTGATTGAGCACACTCTCAATGATAAAGCGCGGACGGCGCTTGGTTTCGTTGTAAATCTTGCCGATGTATTCGCCGACGACGCCCAGACTGAGCAGCTGAATGCCGCCGATGAGCCAGATCGACCCCATCAGGGACGTCCAGCCCGCGGAGGTATGGCCCAGAATCTTGGAGATCAGCGCATAGAGCAGCATGAACAGGCTGACGAGGAAGATGATCACGCCAGCGCTGAACACCAGCCGGATCGGTTTGACGGAGAAGGAGGTGATGCCGTCCGCCGCGAAGGCGAGCATCTTCTTGAGCGGATACTTGCTCTCGCCCGCGAAGCGCTCGGCGCGCTCATAGGTGACGGTCGTCCATTTGTAACCGATCTGGGGCACGATACCGCGCAGGAACAGGTTGACCTCGCTGAACTGCGCAAGGCCCTCGACCGCGCGCTTGCTCATCAGCCGGTAATCGGCGTGGTTGAACCCGATGTCCACGCCCAGCGCCTTCATCACCTTGTAAAAGCCTTCAGCGGTAAAGCGCTTGAAGAACGT
>CALVTV010000167.1 GCA_944363005.1 uncultured Clostridia bacterium
GATTACCTGATCAAGCCCTTTGCTTACGAGGAGCTGTCCGCGCGGCTGCGTGTACTGACCCGGCGGGCCCAGCACGGCACAAACCGCTTTTGCCTTGCGGATTTGGTGGTGGACGCGGACAGCAGAAGCGTCAGCCGTGGCGGCCGGCCCATCACGCTGACGAGCCGGGAATACGCGCTGCTCGAATACATGATTCGCAACGCAGGGCACGTGCTCACCCGCAGACAGATCGAGGAGCACGTTTGGAACTTTGATTATGAGGGCGCATCCAACATGGTGGATGTGTATATCCGCAACCTTCGCCGCAAGATCGACGATGGTTGTACTTGTAAGCTGATTCACACCGTTCGCTATATGGGCTATGTGCTTCGGGAGGAAACATGAGGCGGTTGTCTGTCAAGGTTCGGGTGACGCTGTGGTATGCGGCGTTGATGGTGCTGTTTTGTGTGCTGCTGGTGGTACTCATGATGGCAGCGGCTGAGCGCACGGCGCGTGCGTTTTGCCAGGAAACGCTTGAGAATGCGGCGGCAGTCATCCTTGAGGAGCTGGAGTACGCGGACGGAGAGCTTGAGATTGACGCGGACATCGACGACACACCCAACGTATATGCGTCGCTCTTTGAGGCGGACGGGCGGCTGCTCTACGGGCGCAGGCGTGTGGAACTCCCCTTTGAGGACGGAGAGCTGCGCAGGGCCAGCAGCGGGACGCACGATTGGTACGTGCTGGACAAGCGCCTGACATACAGCGACCGGCCGGACGTATGGCTTCGGCTGTATACCTCTGCGGACGTGGCGGCCAGCGCCTATGCGTCGGTGCGCCACTTCAGCCTATGGATCTTTCCGCTGCTCACGCTGCTCGCGTTGGCGGGCGGATATCTGCTGACGGCGCGCGCCTTTCTGCCCGTAAAGCGGATGGCACAGCTGGCGGCCTCCATTGCCGACGGCAGCGACCTATCCCGGCGCATCGGGCTGCAAAACGGCGCGCGAGATGAGCTTTACGCACTGGCCGGGACGTTCGACGCCATGCTCGAGCGGCTGGAGCACTCGTTCGAGCGCGAGCGCCAGTTCACATCCGATGTCGCGCACGAGCTGCGCACGCCGATGAACGCCATTGCCACACAAGCGGAGTTTGCGCTCTCGCGCGCCGATGTGCAGGAGAAAGACGGGGCGCTGATGCGCATTCTGGCGAAGAACGAGGAGATGAGCGCGCTCGTTCATCAGCTGTTGCTGTTGGCGCGCATGGAGTCCGGTCAGCTTCCGCAGGAGGACACGTGCGCAGTCGAGGCGACGCTATCGGAAATTGTGGAGGATTTGCAGCCCGTGGCGCAGGAGCGGGAGATCCGCTTGGAGCAGACGCTTTGCCCGGCGAACGTGCGGGGCAACCGCGCGATGCTCACCCGCGCGTTTGTCAATCTGATTGACAACGCCATTCGGTATGGTCATGAGGGCGGCGTGGTTCGCCTTCGCATGGCGAACGACGGGGAAAGCGTGACGGTGGAGGTGGAGGACGACGGCCCGGGCATGGATGCCGCGAGTTTGGAACATATCTTTGACCGGTTTTGGCGCGGGGACAGCGCGCGCAGCACGCCGGGCACGGGCATTGGGCTGGCCGTTGTGCGCAGTGTGGTGAACATGCACGGCGGACAGATTCGCGTTGAGAGCGCCGTAGGCAAGGGCACGCGGTTCACGGTACAATTCCCGCTCGAAAAAATTTTTTGATTGCGCTTTTTTTCATCTGAGATTCATCTTCGTCCGATATACTCAAACCATCCCAAGGAAATCAACCTCAAATTAAAAAAGGAGTGAGTCTTATGATGAAGAGAAAACTGGCTGCGATGATGACCCTGATGGTGTTGCTGGCGCCCAGCGCCATGGCGGCAACGCGCGAAGAGGCGGAAACCACAGCCCGCACGTTGCTGGGCAGCGATGCGGTGCTGCGCGAATCGGAACTGGACGATGGGTACTATGAGCTGGAATTTGACGGTACGGATGTTCAGTACGATGTGTTTGTCGATTCAAAGACGGGCGAGGCCGTGTGGATGGAGACGAGCGTCAAGGGTGCGCGCAAGGCCACGGCGGCTGATCTGGACGAAACCGCGGCGCGCGCGGCGGTGACGGCGATCAAGCCGGAGGCGACGATTGACTATGCGCTGCTGGAACAGGACGACGGCCGCTATGTGTGGAATGTGTTCTACAGCGAGGGCAACCAGTATGGGCTTTGCGAGGTGAACGCGCAGACGGGCGAAGTGACCGAAACGCAGGTGGCGCTCAGCTTTCCACAGGGCGCGCTGACCGCAAAGCAGGCAGTGGACGCGGTGATGGCGGATCGGGGCGAGATGACGATTCAGGAATTGGGTCTGGAGCTGGACGACGACACGGGTTCCTATCGCTATGACGGCACAGCGCAGATGGACGGCAAGCGCTACGAATTCGAGGTAGACACTGCCAGCGGGGATCTGGTCAAATGGGAGCGTGACTAAAATAGCAAACGGGCGCAGGGGATTATCTCCTGCGCCCGTTGTTTGGGTTGCATGCACTTTCCATTTGAGCTTTGTTTAAAGGGTTTCGATCTGCATAAAAGCAAGGGCACACCGGAGGAACTGGATTGCTCAAAGGGCGATTGCAGGTATTTCGCCCTTGATGGCGTACTATGAAAGGCATGTACCCCGAGCATATGCTACGGGCGGCTAGCGCATGTGTGCAGCTCATTCTGCGGGAAGAGTGGGGATTTGAGGGCATGGTGACCTCGGATTGGTACACACATGGCATGCAAGCCGCGGAAATCAAAGCGGGTAACGACGTCAAAATGGGTTGCGGAACGCCGGAAGATACGCTTCGGAGAATAGACGTGGGCGAACTGGACCCCCAGGCTGTTCGAAAGAGTGCAGAGCGGGTTTTGCGCATGATACTCAGGTTGTCCTAAACCGGACGAGGCACACAGAGGGAGGAACATGCATGTATAAAGCGGTGATTTTTGATCTGGATGGCGTGATTTGCTCGACGGACCGGTATCACTACCTGGCCTGGAAGCAGATTGCGGATCGGTTGGGCGTGCATTTTGATGAAACGGTCAACAACCGCCTGCGCGGGGTTTCGCGCATGGACAGCTTGAATATCATTCTGGAATCGTATCCGGGTGTGCTTTCCGACGAGGAAAAGGAACGCCTGGCTTCGGAAAAGAATGGGGCATACCGGACGTATTTGGCGGAAATGACGCCGGAAGATCTGCCTGCTGATGTGTTGCGCACGCTGATTGCGCTGCGTGCCGCGGGAATCCAACTGGCCATAGGATCATCAAGCCGCAATGCCAAGTACATTCTGGAGCGGCTGGGACTGGGAAATTTCTTTGACGCGGTATCGGACGGGACGAACATCACGCGCTCGAACCCTGGTCCGCAGGTGTTCACAATGGCCGCGGAGTTCCTGGGGGGTTTGCCGGAGGAATGCCTTGT
>CALVTV010000168.1 GCA_944363005.1 uncultured Clostridia bacterium
ACTCCCCTGCAGCGTCCTGATTGGCTGTGAGCTTTTCATCAAGCTGCGCTGCAAGCTGATTGATATAGAGCTCCTGACGCTCCATACGCGATTCGTTTGTGCCGACGCCAATTCCATGCCTTGTTCGCACGAAGATCTCAGCCTGGTCGCCCACCAGAGTCATTACTGTTCCCGGCGGCATACTGGGATCAAGCTGGGAAAAGTCATCCTGCAATGTCACCGTCACGCCGCCAGCCCAATCGTTGAGCACGGAGATACCATCCAAATTCATGGCTACGTAGAAATCAATATCCACACCAAGAAGCAAATTAGAAACCGCATCTTCAGTGAATTGACAACTCTGCGCGCCTCCGTCTCCAAAACCATGAGACAAGCAAATTTGAGACGTGCGCATTCTGGAATTGTTACCCAGCACGCCGAGGACAGTGATTGGCGTCATGGTGTCCCGGTCGATTTGGATTTGTTTGATCGATTGTTCATCTTTGTCCAGAATCACCAGCCTCAGGAAATCGGCTTGACCACCATTGCGGTAATCCCCTACAGCTGCTGCTTCAATCCGGTCAATACCCATCAGCAGAATGGCCGTTTGATTTCTCTTTCGCCGATACGCGACGCCGTCAATCTCAACGCTTTCTTCATACTGATAGCGTTGCAAGTGATCACCGCGCACCACCTGACGCTCCGATTGTCCTTCCAGCCAACGCCCCGCATGATATACAGCCGCTAAAAGCAACACGATACATAGCGCCACCAATACAGACACAACCATTCTGCGTCGGGCGCTCCGCCTGTTTCTCAATCCCTCACCCCTCATGAGTTTCTCAGAAATTCTGTCAACATCTGTTGGGCGAGTTCATGCAACGGCAGATTTATCCGCTCTGCTTCATCGGTGCGTCCACTTGGCTGTCTATGCAAGCGGTGACTCGACCGGGGAAGTACACCCAAGTTGATCACGCGTCATATTATACAAAGGATTACTTCACATGTCAAGTAATTCGACGCTGGCGCAACTTGGAAGTAACGTTTTATTCAATTTCTAGCATATTGCTTCATTAGACTATGTGATTAACCAAAGATTGAGAATGCAACAAAGAGTGTGGAAAGCAGTGATGCGACAAGGGACACCACCGTAATCTGCGTGTTGATCGACGGGCCAGCCGTATCCTTGAATGGATCGCCCACGGTGTCGCCGATAACCGCAGCTTTGTGTGCCCTGCTACCTTTACCTCCTTCATTGCCTGCTTCAACATATTTTTTCGCGTTGTCCCACAAGCCGCCAGCATTGGACATAAACAGAGAAATCAGCAACCCGCTGACAATGTTGCCCAGCAGAAAACCGCCGATGGCAGACGGGCCTCCAATAAAGCCGACAATCACAGTAGCCAAGATTGCCATCAAGCCAGCCGGAATCAATTCGCGCAGCGCTCCAGTCGTCGCAATGTCAATACATCGGCCGTATTCCGGCTTGGCATCTGCTTTTCCATCGCGAAGCCCCGGGATACTTTGGAACTGTCTATGAATCTCCGCAACCATACGCTGCGCATTGCGGTCAACTCCCAGTATCAACATGGCAGAAAACACAGCAGGGATCGACGCGCCGATTAAGATTCCAAAGAACACTGTCGGGTTCATCACGTCAAATCCGGTGAGCAACGGTTTTCCATCTTTCGCCAAAGCTGCATTAGCCTCCGACATGAACGCACCTAGCAGAGAAATGACGGTTAAACCGGCAGCGCCAATGGAAAACCCTTTGGTAATCGCTTTGACGGTGTTACCCGCACTATCCAACTCATCTGCAACGCGTATGGTTTCCTCGCCCAAACCGCCCATTTCAGCCAATCCACGTGCATTGTCTACAATAGGGCCGTATGCGTCGTTGGAAATGATCATGCCTACAATCGAGAGCATACCGACAGCCGCCATAGCAATGCCAAAGATCGCGTATCCCTCGCCCATTGGCGCACACAAGCGATACGCAATAAGCGCCGCAACTGCAATACCCACCATCGCGGGAAGCGCGGAAATGAAGCCATACGAGACTCCCGAAAGCACAGTGAACGCAGCCCCGGATTCGGAAGCATGCGCTACTCGCTTGACAATGGGTTTGGTATCGTCTGTGAAATAGTCTGTCGTGATGCCAATAATCATCCCCACCATCAGACCTGTGGCCGCAGCACCCCAAACGCGCCAGGAAAACCCGTCAAAGATCAAAGTGGCTAACGCTGTGAGCACGAGAAAGATGCCTGTCGTTACATATGTGGAGGAATTGAGCGCACGCGTCGGCGTACTGTTTTCGCCCACGCGCGCCGTAGCAATGCCGATAATTGAAGCCAAGAGCCCTAATATGGCATAGCAAAAAACCATGGACAAATTGGCATAGCGGCTTCCCGTGAGCGATTGCGCAATGACCAACGCCGAAGCCATGGCCGCTACATTGGAGTCAAATAAATCGGCGCCCATACCGGCCACATCGCCCACATTATCCCCCACGTTGTCAGCAATTACCGCTGGATTGCGCGGATCATCCTCGTCAATGCCAAGCTCAACTTTGCCCGTCAAATCGGCAGAAACATCCGCAGTTTTTGTAAAAATACCGCCGCCAGCCTTGGCAAATAGCGCAAGTGAGCTAGCACCAAAGGAGAATCCGAGCAGTACAGTGGAATCTCCGGTAAGCATCAGTACTGCGGCCACACCGAGCAATGAGCAGCCAACCACCAGTAACCCCATCACAGCGCCGCCACGAAACCCAACTAAAAACGCGGGTTTGATGCCCTTGCGCGCACTTTCTGCCGTTCTGGAATTGGAAAGCGTTGCCACAAGAATGCCAATTTTGCCTGCAATTGCCGAGAGAACCGTACCCGCAAGATATGCAGCGACCATGGACGCATTTTGCAGAACATTTCCGTGCCAAACGGGAGACGGCAATAATAGGAAAATGAGCACGCCCATCACCGCCGCAAAGATGGCCAACACCTTATATTCGCGCTGCATAAAGGTGTTCGCCCCCTCCTTAATCAGTTGCGACACCTCTAAAATTCGTGCATTCTGGACGCGCTGCCGCTTCACCCACAGGTACAAGTAAGCGGCAAAGAAGAATGCCAGCGCTGCCGTAAGAATCGACAATCCGTAAAACAGGGACAGGTTTTTTTCCATGACATCGCGCCTCCGTTTCAATGATGCTGCACATCGTGAGTTCTGCTCAATGCACATGGCTTCCCTTGGTACAGCGAACTGACCAACATCATTTTTACTATGCAAAAAAGCGGCAACGAAATTCGGGCAGAGTTTCGCCACCGCTTTCATTGCAATGCAAAAAAACTGCGCGATGAAGATTGAAAACCATAGGCATATCTTGGAACTCTCTGTGTGCTCCTTTACCGTGATTGTAGCATACGTCTTTTCCCCTGTCAATCGCTTGTCCATGCTAAGTTTTCATACAAATGCGTCGGACTACAGCCCCACGAGTTTTCCACATTAGTGCGCAAAAAAAGAGCTTACCCCTTGCAGGATAAGCTCCTTGACTTACTTGAGCGCCTGCGCCACCGCTACGGCCACAGCGACCGTCGCGCCGACCATGGGGTTGTTGCCCATGCCCAGGAAGCCCATCATCTCCACGTGCGCCGGAACAGAAGAGCTGCCCGCGAACTGCGCATCGGAGTGCATGCGGCCGAGGGTATCGGTCATGCCGTAGGAAGCCGGGCCCGCAGCCATGTTGTCCGGATGCAGGGTACGACCCGTGCCGCCGCCGGAAGCGACGGAGAAATACTTCTTGCCAGCCTCAATGCGCTCCTTCTTATAGGTGCCGGCCACCGGATGCTGGAAGCGGGTCGGGTTGGTGGAGTTGCCGGTGATGGACACATCCGCCCCCTCATGCCACATGATGGCGACGCCCTCGCGCACGTCGTCCGCGCCATAGCAGCGAACCTTCGCGCGATCGCCGGTGGAATACGCCGTCTCGTTCACGATGGACAGCGCGTGATCTTCCTTCACGTCGGCAGAGAGGTAGTCGTACTTCGTCTGCACATAAGTGAAGCCGTTGATGCGGCTGATGATCATCGCAGCGTCCTTGCCCAGACCATTGAGGATAACGCGCAGCGGCTTTTTGCGCACCTTGTTGGCGTTGAGCGCGATCTTGATAGCACCCTCAGCCGCAGCAAAGGACTCGTGGCCCGCCAGGAAAGCAAAGCACTCGGTCTGCTCATCCAGCAGCATCGCGCCCAGGTTGCCATGGCCAATGCCGACCTGACGCTGATCCGCAACAGAACCCGGGATGCAGAAGGCTTGCAGGCCCTCGCCAATGGCACGGGCGGCATCGGCCGCGGAGGTCACGCCCTTCTTCATGGCGATGGCCGCGCCGAGCTCATAAGCCCACTTGGCGTTCTCGAAGCAGATCGGCTGGGTGCTCTCCACGATCGCGTAAGCATCCACACCCTTGGAATTGTTGTAGGCCTTGACGTCGTCAAAGTCCTTGAAGCCGTACTTCTCCAGAACGGGCTGGAGCTGGGGCATACGACCTTCGTAGTTTTCAAACAGAGCCATTTCCGTACGCCTCCTTCTTACTTGTCAGTACGCGGATCAATCCACTTGACGGCGCCATCCTCCGCCTTGAAGCGGCCGTAGGTGCCGATGTTCTTCTCGTAGGCCTCGTTCGGGGACATGCCCTTCTTGATGGCGTCCATCATCTTGCCCAGGGAGAGGAACTGGTAGCCGCAGACCTGGTCGTCCTTATCCAGGGCCATCTTGAGCACATAGCCCTCGGTCATCTCCAGGTAGCGGGTGCCCTTCGCCTTGGTGCCATACATGGTGCCCACCATCGAGCGCAGGCCCTTGCCCAGGTCTTCCAGACCGGCGCCAATGCGCAGGCCATCATCCGAGAACGCGGACTGCGTACGGCCATAGACGATCTGAAGGAACAGCTCGCGCATCGCGGTATTGATCGCGTCGCAGACGAGGTCGGTATTCAGCGCTTCCAGAATGGTCTTGCCCGGCAGAATCTCAGAAGCCATAGCGGCGGAATGCGTCATGCCGGAGCAGCCGATAGTCTCCACCAGCGCCTCTTCGATGATGCCGTTCTTCACGTTCAAAGACAGCTTGCAAGCGCCCTGCTGCGGCGCGCACCAGCCAACACCGTGGGTATAGCCGGAAATGTCCTTGATTTCCTTCGCCTGAATCCATTTGCCCTCTTCGGGAATGGGCGCGGGGCCGTGATTGGGTCCCTTGGCGACGCAGACCATTTCTTCCACTTCTTTGGAATACTGCATTTGTGGGTTCCCCCTTATCTTGGAAATTGGTGATATGAGTTTCACAGAGCAACCGATTCATTATAGCACATTTCCCCGCGAAAAAGGAACACCTTTGGATCATTTTTTCACAATACCGTGCGTTTGGCCATCACTTTTTTCGCATCTTTTCCAATTCATCCCTCAATTTAGCCCGCAGAAACACAATTTTTTTCACGGGTCTTGTTTCTCCAACGCCGGTATAGTATACTGTCTTATTATGGATACTGTTCATGCAGTATGCTGAGGAGGGAATTCCATGGCTGAAGAAATCAAGGAAAAGTCCAACTTTATCTGGGAAGCCATCAAGGCGGATCTAGCCGAGGGAAAAAACGGAGGCCGCGTACAGACGCGCTTTCCGCCCGAACCCAATGGTTATCTGCATATCGGCCATGTCAAGGCGTTGACGGTCGATTTTGCCACGGCTGAAAAGTTCGGCGGCGTTTGCAACCTTCGCTTTGACGACACCAACCCCCCCTAAGAAAAGGAAGAATTCGTGGAGGCCATCTAGGATGACATCCACTGGCTCGGTTTTGAATACGGCAACGTATATTACGCCTCCGAGCAATATGAGCGCATCTACGAATACGCGCTGGATCTCATCCGCCGCGGCTTGGCCTACGTGGATGATCTCTCTAAAGAGGAAATCCGAGCGTATCGCGGCACGCTCAAGGAACCGGGCAAAAACTCCCCCTACCGCGACCGTACGCCCGAGGAGAATATGGATCTCTTCCTGCGCATGAAGAACGGCGAGTTCCCGGAAGGTTCGCACGTGTTGCGCGCCAAGATCGACATGGCTTCGCCCAACATCAACCTGCGCGACCCCACAATCTACCGCATCAAGTATGCCACGCATCACCGCACGGGCGACACCTGGTGCATCTACCCGATGTATGACTTTGCTCACCCCATCGGCGATGCGCTGGAGGGCGTCACGCATTCGCTGTGCTCTCTGGAATATGAAATCCACCGTCCGCTTTATGACTGGGTGGTGAATGTATGCGGATTTGAAAACAAGCCGCGCCAGATCGAGTTCGCCCGTCTGAATTTGACGAACACCGTCATGAGCAAGCGCAAACTGCGCAAGCTCGTGGAAGAGGGACACGTTGCAGGCTGGGACGATCCGCGGATGCCCACGCTGGCCGGTATGCGCCGCCGCGGTTACACATCTGCCGCTGTGCGTGATTTTATCGACCGCATCGGCGTATCCAAGGCTGATTCCACTGTTGATCACCGTCTGCTCGAATACTGCGTGCGCAATGACCTCAACGAGATTGCCCCGCGCGCCATGGCTGTGCTCGATCCGGTAAAGGTCGTGCTGACGAACTTGCCCGAAGATCACGTGGAGCTGTGCGAAATCGAAAATCATCCCAAGAAGCCGGAAATGGGTACCCATACCCTGCCCCTGACTCGTGAAATCTACATCGAGCGCGAGGACTTCATGGTTGACGCGCCCAAGAAGTATTTCCGTCTCAAGCCGGACGGTGAGGTGCGCCTCAAGGGTGCTTACATCATTCGCTGTGAGCGCTATGATTTGGACGAGAACGGCAACGTGACCTGCATCTACTGCACGGTCGATCCAACGAGCAAATCCGGCTCTGAAGGCGCCGAGCGCAAGGTGAAAGGCACCATTCACTGGGTCAGCGCCACGCAGAATTTGCCCATTGAAGCGCGGCTCTACGACGTGCTCATCCTGGACGAAAAAGCAGAAGAAGTCCCGGCAGAAGCCTCCGAGGATGAGGAAGAATCCGCAGCGGGCGACGATTTCCTGCGTCAGGTCAACCCCGATTCGCTGCGCGTTGTGCGCGGCTATGCCGAGCCGTGGCTCGCTCAGGCAAAGGTCGGCGATAGCTTCCAGTTCCTGCGCACCGCTTATTTCTGCAAGGACAAGGATTCCACAGATGAGCTGGCCGTGTTCAACCGTGTGGTCATCCTCAAGGACAGCTTCAAGGTGGAGTAACACCGAATCTGATGAAAGCGAGGCATTCTCCTATGTCTACCGAAGTCCGCACGCGTTTTGCGCCAAGCCCCACAGGCTACCTGCACCTGGGCGGCTTGCGCACCGCGCTGTATACCTATCTGTTTGCCAAAAAGCACGGCGGCAAGTTCCTCCTGCGTATCGAGGACACCGATCAGGTGCGCGAAGTGCCCGGTGCGGTGGATCTGATTTATAAGTCCATGCGCCAGGCTGGCCTGAATTACGATGAAGGCCCGGATGTGGGCGGCGAATACGGCCCTTACATTCAGACTCAGCGCCGCGATCTCTATCCCAAGTACGCCTGGGAATTGGTTGAAAAGGGCGGTGCATACTGCTGCTTCTGCACCAAGGAAGAGATCGAAGCCCAGCGCGAGGAAGCCGCCCGCCGCGGGGAAACCTACAAGTACAACAAGCATTGCCTGCACAACGTGGGCCTTGAAGAGGCAAAGCGCCGCATTGCGGCCGGCGAACCGTACGTCATTCGCCAGAATGTGCCCACTACCGGCAAGGCTTCTTTTGACGACATGCTCTATGGTCACGTGGAAGTCGATTGTGACACGCTGGATGACAACGTGCTCATCAAAGCCGACGGCCTGCCGACCTACAACTTTGCCAACGTCATCGACGATCACCTGATGGCGATTTCCCATGTGATGCGCGGCACAGAATACCTCTCTTCCGCACCAAAGTACAAT
>CALVTV010000169.1 GCA_944363005.1 uncultured Clostridia bacterium
TTTCACGCCGAAATACTGCGCCATGGCCTCATTGGTCCAGATGCTCGCGTCCTCGTAGGCCGTCGGCTTGCCGGTCACGGTCTGCACCGTCCACGCGGGAAGCTCCACGTCGTCCTGCGGGCCAGCCGCCTCGCACAGCGCGTACTCCCGCTCAAACTGGGCGATGTAGGCCGCCTGCGTGCCGTCAAGCTGGTCGCGCACCAGCTTCGCGTAGTTGCCCGCCTGCCCGCCCAGCGCGCAGACCCCAAGCGCCAGCACGCAAAGCGCCGCCAGGGGCACCACGCGCCCGCCGATCGCCTCGCGCCGCTTGGGCGAAATCCGGGCCAGGATCATCGCGTAGGCGATGGGCAACGCTACGAGCACATAGCAGTGATACATGTTCACCACGCGCCCCGAACCCGCATAGCCGGAGGAATACATGTGCGGAATGATCATCGCGCAGAGGATCAGGTACATCCCCAGCAGCGTCGCCCAAACGGGCGGCACGCGCAGCCGGTTCTCCTTCCCCAGCGCGCGGCAAAGCGCGGGCGTCGCCGCGCACAGGAGCGCCAGCAGCGGCGTCTTAAGCGCAAAGCGCACGATGTACTTCACCGCGTCGCGCAGCGTCCAGAGGATCGAGGAGAGCAGCCAGGAAAGCCCGCTCTGATGCGCGCCGTCCGCCGCCATGCGCACCGCGTTGCCCGGCGCGATCACCGAGAGCAAGAGCCCGATGCCGATGGGCAGAAGCATCAGCGCCGTGCGCAGCGCCGCCTTGCCCTCGCCCGCATAGACGCGCTGCAACGCCATCATCAGCAGCGCCGCCGCCGTCATCATCGCGGTGATGTAGTTGTCCATGCCCAGCGCAAAGAGCAGCCCCGCACAGAGCACAAACAGCGGCCAGATGCGCCCGGTCGTGCGCTGCGCCAGGTGGTCACACAGCGTCAGCGTCAGCAGCGCGACAGCCTGCGCCCCCATGTAAAACCACGCGCCGTTGAACCAATACAGGCCCTCGACCATGTCCGGCAAAAAAACGAGCAGGCATGCGCTCAGCGCGCCAAAAAGCGGCAGCCAAAGGCGCCGGGGCAGGCCCATGCGCACGCCGAACACGTGGCGCAGGAACACCAGCCAGGCCAAAAGGTTCAGCACGATGAGCAGCACCGCATGCACGCCGTAGTGCTCCAGCGAGAACACGGCCGGGTTGAGCGTCATGAGGATGACGCCGGTCACGGTGCCCTGCCAGTCGCGCCAGGTGCGCAGCGCATAGCTCAGCCCATCGCGCAGCACATGCAGCAGGCTTCCCGTCTGAAGCCACGTCGGATGCGTATACACGGCGAACGTGAAGTCATCCGTAGCCGGATGCGCCGCGCGCGCCCCGCCGAAAAACGGAAGCAGCAAAAGCAGCCAGACCGCCGCGCCGCCCACAAGCGCCCACCGGCCCCAGCCCGTCGGCAGGAGGCCGTTTTTCTTCAAGTCGTTCATCGTCCGTCCTTCATATCGATATCGACAAAGCCGGAATTTTTGAGGTTCTCGCCAATCTTGCGGTCGTCGGCGCTCATCATCAGCTGTTTGCGCATGCCCATGCTGTGGCGCATGTCGGTGATCTTTGCCGGGCCGTTGATGCAGCCGCCCTCGCAGACCATGCCCTCGATGATCGTCTCGTTGATCTTGCCCGCGCGCAACATGAGCAGGGCCTTCTTGCATTCGGCCGCACCGGAACACTTGAGGCAGGAGACGGGCATGTCGAACTGATCCTCCACGAGCACCTCCTGAACGGCCGCCGAAACGCCGCCGGCTGCCGCGAAGTTCTTGCCGTAGACCGAGCCCTGCTGCACGCCGGTAGCGGCGATGGCCTCGGGATCGACGTTCTTGGCGTCGAACATGGCGCGCAGCTCTTCAAAGGTCAGCGCGTAATCCGCGCCTTCCTTCTCCGCCTTCTGGTAGCGCTTGACCTCGCTCTTCTTGGCGATGCACGGCCCGATGAAGGCCACCTTGGCCTCCGGGTTCATCTTTTTAATGAAGCGCGCCGTGGCCACCATGGGCGAGACGGTGTGGCTGACCTTGTCCATGAGCTGCGGATAGTGCTTTTTGACCATGTTGTAAAACGCCGGACAGCAGCTGGTGGTCATATGGCCGCCCTCGCGCGCGACCTCCTTGGCCTCCTGCGCCTCGTAATAGGCCGTGGCGTCGGCGCCCAGGGAAACCTCCATGGCGTCCGCAAAGCCGAGCTGGCGCAGCGCGCCGATCATCTCACCCACGCTCACGCCGCCGAACTGGCCCTCGATGGAGGGCGCAAAGCAGGCGATGACCTGCTTGCCCTCGCGGATATCGTTGATGACGTCGCAGATCATGGAGACGTCGGAAATCGCGCTGAACGGGCAGGCCACTGTGCAGTTGCCGCAGGAGATGCACTTGCTGTAGTCGATGGACGCGCGGCGGTTCTTCTTGTCCACGGAGATGGCGTCCACCGGGCAGGAGCGCACACAGGGACGGCGCGCATCCGAGATGGCGTTGTACGGGCAGGCCTGCGCGCACATGCCGCACTCACGGCACTTGTCCGGGTCAATGACCGCGCCCTGATGGGTCATGATGATCGCGTCAAAGCGGCAGGCCTCCATGCAGCGCTGCGCCATGCAGTGCTGGCAGTTGCTGGTAACGGTATAGCGCTGGAGCGGGCAGCCCTCGCAGGCGCTGTTTATCACGGCGACCGGTTCGTCCGTGAAGTAATAATGCTGGCCGTCGTAAACGGAGGCGCGGCCGTAGGCCCAGTCCACGCGGTTGCGCAGGATTTCGCGCTCACGATAGACACAGCAGCGGTACGTCGCCTGACTGCCGTGCGGGATGATCTCCAGCGGGATGTGTTCCTTGTGCTTTTCAAGGGTGCCCTCATAGCTGTATTTCGCCACAGCCGTCAGCACATGATGCTTCCAGTTGACACGTTCCGTTTTCATGCGTGCGTTCTCCTTCCCATGTTTGAATGCGCTTTATGCGCCGAATTCCGCCTTGCAGCGCGCGAGCATCTCGCGAATCGGAAGCTGGTACGGGCAGCGCGTCTCGCAAACGCCGCAGCCCAGGCAGTCGCCCGCCTTCTTCTCCATCGCCGCGTAGCGCGCGCGGGCCCAGTCGCCCAGGCCATAACGGTTCAAATAGCCCTCCAGCACGAAGATGCCGCTCATGCTGATGCCCGCCGTGCAGGGCTGGCAGTAGTTGCAGCGGCGGCAGAACTGCGTGCCCAGTTCCTCGCGGATGGTCTGAATTTCGGAAAGCTCCGCTTCGCTCAGCGGCGCGGTGTTCTCCATCGCCGCCAGGTTTTCGCGCACCTCGCGCACGTCGCACATGCCGGGAATGACGACGGAGACGTCCTCGTTGCGCGCGATGAAGCGCATGGCCAGCGTCGCGTTCTCCAGCGCGCCGCCCGCCAGCGGCTTCATGCAGATGAAGCCTACGCCCTGTTCCTTCGCGCGGCGCATGAGTGCTTCGCCCTGCGTTTCCACGATGTTGTAGGGGAACATGACCGTTTCCACCCAGTCAAGCGACAATCCCTTTTCAAAGACGGACGCCATGTGCGCCGTCAGGCCGATGTGGCCGATTTTGCCGGCAGCCTTGGCTTCCAGCAGCGCTTCCAGCGCGCCGCCGGGCGCGCAAACCTTTTCAAGATCGGCCATCGACGGGTTGTGCACCTGATACAGGTCGATGTGATCGGTGCGCAGATTCTTGAGGCTGGTCTCGATGTCCGCGGCCATGGCTTCCCGGGTGCGCGCCATGGACTTGGTCGCCAACACGAACTTGTCGCGCAGGCCCTCGAGCGCCTCGCCCAGATACGCCTCGCTGACCGTGTAGCCGCGCGCCGTATCGATATAATTGAGTCCGTGCGCGACGAGTTCCTCCATCAGCGCGCGGGTAACCTTCGCGTCCGTCTTTTGAATCGGGATGCCGCCGAAGCCCATGCGCGAAACGCGCAGGCCGGTCTTGCCCAACACCGTATATTCCATATGTTTCTCTCCTTTACGCGCCGTTGAGCGCTCCAAAAAGTCCTCTTTTGCGGTTTTATTATAGCGTGCCGGACGGCCGTTGGCAAGGCGAAAAGCGCAATGCATAGAAGTTTGACACAGGCTTTGCGCCCTGCTCTGAGCCTACTTCCTTTTTTGTGGGGTTACTCTGGGCTGCCGCCCAGACCCGCTTGGGGATTTCATCCCCAAACCCCAACCTCGCTTCGCGCCTGTTTACCATTTTTTGGCGGAAAGTCGAAACTTTTCTTTCCTCCGCGCATATTTTCCCCGCCGCGGCACACAATAGGGCTGAGCTTCACGCTCAACAAACTAATTTGTGGAGGAATGCATGATGAATCAGACTATTCACTGCTCCGTAGCCACCTGCCGCCATCACGACGCGCAGAACCGCTGCCAGCTGGACAGCATCCGCGTCACGCCCAACTGCAACTGCCATTCCGGCAAGTGCGACGAGAGCATGTGCGGCTCCTACGAAGCCGGCAAGTAACGCCAAAACCGCGCGAAGGGGGATCAGGCTTATCCTGATCCCCCTTTTGTGATATCAGCCTTTGACGGCGCCGGCGATGACGCCCTCGATGATGTACTTCTGGCATACGAGGTACATGATGATGATCGGCAACACTGTAATCATGATGCAGGCCATCATCGGGCCCATTTCCACCTTGCCGTAACTGCCGCGGAAATACTGGATCGCCATGGGAATCGTCCGGTATTGCTTGATGTCCAGCACGAGCTGCGGCAGCAGGTAGTCGTTCCAGACCCACATCGTCTCCAGAATCGCCGTGGAGATCATCGTCGGCTTGAGGATCGGGAAGACCACTTTAAAGAAGATTTGCAGCGGGTTGCAGCCGTCGATCATCGCCGCTTCCTCAATGGCGATGGGCACGGACTTCATAAAGCCCGTGAACATGAACACCGCCAGGCCCGCGCCAAAGCCCAGGTAGATGATCGCGATGTTGAACGGCGTGTTCAGCCGCAGCGTGTCGGCCGTCTTGGAGAGGGTGAACATCACCATCTGGAACGGCACGATCATCGAAAACACGCAGAGCAGATACATCGCCCGGGAAACCTTGCCCGTCACGCGGGTGATGTACCAGCCGCACATCGAGCAGCACACGAGAATCAGCACCACCGACGTCACGGTAATCACCAGCGAGTAGAAGAAAGAACTCAGGAAGTTCATCTGCGTGACGCCGTAGATGTAGTTGTGAAGGCCAACGAACGACGCGGCGGTCGGCAGTTCAAAGACAGACGTCGTGGAAATCGCGGACTCCGCCTTGAGCGAGTTGATCAGGATCAGAAACACCGGATAGACCCAAACGACGCACAGCACGACGAGCAATGCGATCAGCAGCGCATCCACAGCGCGGCGGGCGCCGGACACGGCGCCGTCATGGTAGATCTTTTTCATCACTGCTGCACCTCCTTGCGGCGGGTGAAGTAGAGCTGGATGAGCGCAATGGCGACCACCAGCAGGAAGAAGATGACCGCCTTCGCCTGGCCGATACCCTTCCATTGCGCGCCCGAGCGCGAGAAGATGGTATCGTAAATGTTGAGCGCGAGCATCTGGCTGGCCTTGCCCGGCTCG
>CALVTV010000170.1 GCA_944363005.1 uncultured Clostridia bacterium
ATTACATGATTTGTGGAGAATGAATGCGAACGTTGTGGTTTTGGCGGGAATATGGTACAATGAGGCATCATGAGTCGTACGAAGGGAGTGCATTGTGATGGAACAGCCAATTTATGCGGCGCGCCGCGAAGCGGTGCTTGCGAACATGCAGGAGAACAGCCTGATGGTGCTCTTCAGCGGGGAGAGCGTGCCGTCGAGCATGGACGAAGGGTATCCGTTTGAAGCGAATCACCACTTCTTTTATCTGACGGGGCTGCGCCGGGAGAATATGGCGCTTGTGCTCAGTCGCTCAGGCAGGGAGCCCAAAACCGTGTTGCTCATTGAAGAACCGGTTGCGGAGATGGAGCGTTGGACCGGGCGGCGCGTGACATGCGAAGAAGCTGCGCAGATCAGCGGAATTGAAGATGTGCGCTATATCGATGCGTTGGAGAGCGTGATCAACCGCTGCATCACCCGCGAACAGGTGGACGCGGCGTATTTTGATTGTTACCGCAACGCCATGAGCGACCCGGACAGCTACAACATGCGCAAGGCCAAGGCGTTTGCGGCCGCGTATCCGGATGTTGCGCTGCGCAATGCGCACCCCATGCTTGCGCGGATGCGCATGTGCAAGGATGCGCAGGAGATTTCCTGCATTCAGGAGGCCATTGACCTGACGGGAAAGGCGCTCAATCGCTTGCTGACGCATCTTGCGCCAGGTCAGATGGAATATCAGGCACAGGCGGAGTTTGAGTATGCGATTGCCTACGGCGGTGCGGATGGCCCTTCGTTTGCGACTATCGCAGGCAGCGGAAAAAATGGATGCATGATGCACTACGGCAGTAACCATTGCAGGATGGAAGATGGCCAACTGTTGCTGCTGGATTTGGGCGCGAAGGTGAAGGGGTACTGCGCCGACATCACGCGCACCTATCCGGTCAACGGCCGGTATACGGCGCGCCAGAAGGAGATTTACGACATCGTGCTGGAGGCGAACCGCGCCGTTGTGCGAGAGGCCAGGCCGGGCGTCACGCTTGCCCAGCTCAACGACGTCTGTAAACACGTGCTGGCGCGGGGGCTGATTCGCCTGGGGAAAATCGAATCTGAGGATCAGATTGGCAAGTATTATATGCACAGCGTCTCGCACCATTTGGGCCTGGATACGCACGACGCGACGAGCCCCGCGGGCCTTGAACTTGAGCCCGGCATGGTCATCACCGATGAACCGGGGCTGTACATCGACGAAGAGGAAATCGGCATCCGCATCGAAGATGATCTGTTGATCACGCAGGAGGGCTGTGTGGTGCTCTCCGAGGGCATTGCGCGGACGACGCAGGAGATTGAGGCGCTCATGGCCGGGGAGAAGTCGGTATGAAGCTGCGCATTCAGGCCCGGGCCAAGATCAACTGGACGCTTGACGTCGTGGGGACGCTGCCCAACGGATACCACGACCTGGATATGCTGATGCAGTCCGTGACCCTGTGCGATCAGATGACCCTCGAAGAGGCGCCGGAGTGTTCGCTTGCGGTGCGCTTGCCGCACGGCGGATATGTGCCGGCGGACGAGAAAAACCTCGTGCTTCGCGCTGCAAAGGCGCTTCAGGAGGCGACCGGAGAAACGCGCGGCGCGCGCATGACGCTGCGCAAATATATTCCCGTCGCGGCAGGCATGGGGGGCGGCAGCAGCGATGCGGCGGCGGCGCTCAAGGGGCTCAATGAACTCTGGAAGTTGGGGCTGACCGACGAGCGGCTCGAGCAGATTGGGTTGACCATTGGCGCGGACGTGCCGTTCTGCATTCGCGGCGGTTTGCAACGTGCCCGCGGAATTGGCGAGCAGCTGACGCCGCTTGCGCTGGGGCGGCCGCTCTATCTGGTTGCGTTTCAGCCTTGCCGGGGGTTGTCCACAAAGGAGGTCTTTTCCGCGCTCCATGAGGAGGGTATCCGGCCGGAGGACCGCCCCGACAACGACGCGGCGCAGCGGGCGCTGGCCTGCGGCGATGTGCGATTGCTGGGCAAGAGCATGGGCAATGTGCTGGAACCGGTTTCCAGGCGTCTGCGACCCCAGATTGACGAAGCGATTCGGGCGATTGAGGCGACGGGCGCGGTGGGAGCGCGGATGACGGGCAGCGGTTCCGCGGTATTCGGGGTGTACATGCACGCGGGCCAATGCAAGCGCGCCACACAAATTCTGACGCAGACGTATCCTACCTGCCGCATGATGCGCACCGCGGAATGCGGTATCGTCATGGAACATGAGGAATGAGCGCTGTTTCAGAAACAGCACTGCATAAAAAAGTCAAAATTGGACGATCCTTTCTTCGCAGAGATTCTGATCAACGGAGGGCGAAGAAATGGATCGTCTTTTGATTGGGCTGGTTTTGGCCTTGCTGATGATGCTGGTTCCGGTTGCAAGCGGTTCGGATGCCGAGAGCGCGGACCAGGCGGTATTTTTCAGCATGCTCTTTCCGCAACTGATGCCTTCGTGCGGTGAAGCGACGCCGGGAGAGGCGGTGCTGTTGTGAAACGAATGGGAGAAAACGGCCGCCGGGTTTTGGCGGCGATGCTGTGCGCGCTATTGCTGATGGCGGGGATGCCGCGCGCAGAAGCCGCAGTCGCTTGGGGTTCCAAAGGAGAACAGGTTTCCCAGGTGCAGCGCAAATTAAAGCAGTGGGGATATTACAGCGGTTCCGTGGATGGGGTGTTCGGCCAGGACACATACAACGCGGTTGTCCGCTTTCAGAAGAAGAACGGGCTGACGGCGGACGGCGTTGTCGGAACGCAGACAGCCGCGGCGATGGGCCTCACGTTTTCCGGCAGCGTATCCGCATCGACCGGGACGGCCTCTTCCTATGAGAGCGACGTGGAATTGCTGGCCCGCCTGATTCACGGGGAAGCGAGGGGAGAGCCGTATGTGGGCATGGTTGCCGTGGGCGCTGTCGTGCTCAACCGGGTCAAGAGCAGCAAGTTCCCCAACACAATAGCGGGCGTGATCTATCAGTCGGGTGCGTTTGACTGTGTGAGGGACGGGCAGATCAACCTGACGCCCAATGAGCAGAGCCGTCGTGCGGCCCGCGATGCGCTCAATGGCTGGGACCCGACAGGCGGATGCCTGTACTATTACAACCCTTCGACAGCGACTTCTTCCTGGATTTGGCAGCGTGAGGTGCGCCTGACCATTGGCGATCACAGCTTTGCCGTGTGAGGTGAGCAGCGTGAAGTGGAGCCGAAAGAACATCCTTCTGGGTGTGCTGGGCATCGGGCTTTGTCTGTCGCTCGGAGCGAATGTGTATTTGAGTGCGCAGCATCAACGTGTCTATGCGCAGCTGAGCGCGCAGAATCAGCGCGAGCTCTCGGACGTCGTTGCCGCGATGGCGGACATCGAAGTCAACCTGCAAAAGCTGATGATTGCTTCCGGCGCCACGCAGAGCGTTTCGCTGTTGGGAGAGACGGCGCTGTTGGCGCATCATGTGGAGAGCGGACTCTCGCATCTGCCCATGCGCTACGAAGGCGTGTCCGATGCGATGAAGTTTGTCGGGCAGATGGGGCAGTACACATTGTCTCTTGCGGTGCAGATGAGCGACGGTAGCATGCTCACCAGCGAGGATGAGCGCCAGATCAGCCAGATGCTGGAAGCCTGCCGGGCGCTCAACGCACATCTGGTGAACGTCGGGGAAAAGCTGTATACGCAGCCCATTGAAGCCCTCGGCGCTATCGATGCGGAAAACGCGATGAGCTGGCCGGAGGAGACGTTGACGGGAGAAGGGATGATCGAGTACCCGTCGCTGATTTTCGACGGACCGTTCTCCGACGCGCGAACACAGGGCGAGGCCAAGGGCCTTGCGGGAGAGCGGGTCACGCGCCAACAGGCGAGGGAAGCGGCCGCGCGCTATGCCGGAACGACCTTGGATCAAGTGCGGGACGCGGCGGACAGCGGCGGTCAGTTTGAGGCCTTCGGCTTCCTGGCGCAGACGGCCCAGGGCGAGGTGAGCGTGCAAGTGACGGGCGTCGGTGCGCATCTTTTGTGGATGGTTCCGGAGCGCGCACAATACGCTCAGCAGTTGACGCAGGAAGAGTGCCTCAACCGAGCGCGCACGTACCTTTCCGAAATGGGGTTCGGCGAGATGGAGGCGTGCTTTGTGCAGCAGTACGATGGCATGGTGGTGGCCAACTTTGCTGCGGTGCAGGAAGGCGTGCTGCTCTATCCGGATCAGGTCAAAATCCAGGTGGATATGGAGAACGGGAACGTCGTGGGCGCGGAGTGCTCGCAATACTGGATGAACCATACGCAGCGCGAGAACCTGTCACCGGCCATTACGGTACAGGATGCGGAGCAGACGCTCTCTTCCCGTCTCACGGTGAACCAAAAGCGCTTGTGCGTGATCCCGACGGATTCCGGTGAGCGGCTCTGCTGGGGTTTTGAAGGGACCTACGCGGGAACGACGTACTGGGTATATGTTGATGCCGGCAGTGGGGATGCTGTTGAGATCCTTCAGGTTTCGCAGACGCAGACCGGAGAAATTGCTCAGTAAACAAAACGGGAGATGCGATCACGCATCTCCCATTTGATTTGATTAGCTGTTGCCGCAAACGGAGCAGAAGCCGCAGCCGCAACCCGCGCCGCGGCACAGGCTGCAAAGCCGCTTGCGGTTGACAAGGGTTACCACGGTCGGCGCGCAGCTGTTCGTCAGCGTCACGCAGCGGCCGCAGACGGGACCGGTGATGGTGGTGATATACTCATTGGGGCAGTTGAAGACCTCTTCGATGCTGTACGTACCGGGTTCAAGTCCGGTGATGACCAGCGGCTCGTCGAGTTCCAGGCAGCTGCCCGCCCGCATCTGAAAGACTTCGCCGTTCGGATAACTCGGGCCGGTGATGCGAATGTTGAATGTGCGCGGCGAGCAGCTCGGATTGCAGCACGGGTCCAGGACGATCTTATGGATGACGAGCGTTGCGCCGTTCTGCGATTCGGCACAGGAAAACCGAGCTTGGTTTGCGTAAAAGGGTTGCATCGCCCAATTTCCGTTGCAGGAATTGCAGCCGCAGTTGTTGCAACCCCAGTTGCAGCAGCCGTCGATGCTCGCCTGCATGAAAGAACAAGAATTGTTGGAGCAAGACATAAAACGCACCTCCGAGTTGAAGGGAAAACACAGCCGGTGAACGGCCATGAGAAAAATCTGTTTTGGGAGCCGTCGGGGTGAGGCTCCATTACACGCTATGCGCCTGCAGGCCCTCGCGTGAGACGCGCGGCAAAAGAATTGCAAACGGCGTGCGCACGCGGTATAATAGGGCGTGGACTATGTCGGACAAAGGAAGGGTTGCGCATGACAATCAAGGGCCTCATCAGGCGCCTGACGGGAAACGATTATGTCTTCACCATCTTCACCAAGGTGATGGCGGTGCTCATCGGCCTGATCGCTTCCAGCTATTCAAACCGTTTTCTCGGGCCGGAGCTCAAAGGACAACTCGGGCAGATCAGCTCTTTGCTCTCGATCGTCGCGGTGACGGCCAACTTTGGCCTGTATCAGCCGTATCCCTATTACAAACGCATGCAGCAGCCGGATACGCTGGAGCGCTTTCTGCGGATTTTCATGCTCCAGTTTGTGGCGTACATGGCGCTGGGCGTGCTGGGCGCGACGGTGTTTGACTCGTTCGAGCTGACGGCGGTGTGCCTGCTGGCGCCCATTCAGGTGCTGGCCAATCAGCTGAGCTTCATGATCATGGTCGAGGATGTGAAGTTCAAGAACGTGATCTTCTTCACCGCGCGCATCACCAACACGCTGGTGACCATCCTCGCCTTCTACACGATGGAGCGCACGATTCTGGTGGCCCTGGCGCTGATCGTCATCGGCGATCTGATTACGGTCGTCTTTGCGCTGGCGCGGCTGCGCCGTTTGCCCAATCCGCTGCGGGCGGATCTGCGCTTTGCGGCGAAGATCGTGCCCTTTGGCATCATCTCCATGATCACCACGCTGATGCTCACACTCAATTATCGCGTGGATACGCTGATGATGGGCTATATGTACGGCGTGCCGGACGCGGAAATCGGCTTTTATACGCTGGGCGTTTCGCTCTCGGAGTATGGATGGCTGATTCCGGACGCGTTCCGCGAAGTGCTCTTCTCGCGCACGGCCAAGGATGACGCGGTGGGCGAGGTGACGATGAGCATGAAGGTCAACCTCTATCTCACGTTTGCGATGATCGCGGGCATTCTCCTGCTGGGCAAGCCCGTCATTCGGCTGTTGGCCGGTGCGGAGTATTTGCCGGCGTATTCGGTGACGGTGCTGCTCATCGTGGGCATCATTCCGATGAGCTACTTCAAAATCATCGGCACACTGCTGCTGGCGCAGGGCAAGAAGGGCGTCTATCTGGGCATGCTCACGGGTTCGGTGCTCGTGAATATCCTTTGCAACATGGCGACGATTCCGCTCTGGGGCAAAATGGGTGCGGCGCTGTCCTCGGTCGTTTCCTATACGGTGGCAGGCGGTTTGTTCCTGCTGTATTATCTTCGGACGTATCACATTGCGGCGCGCGAAGTGTTTCTCTTTTCCAAGGAAGAACGCCAGGCGCTCATGGGCAAATGGCGTGCCGTGTGCCGCCGCTTGAAAAAGGCATAAGAGGGGTTAGCAGATGGAAGAACAGATGAGAAAGGGCCGCGAGGCCTACGCACAGATGGAAAAGGCATGCGAGCTGCTGGTCAAAAGCGGCAACTGGCAGCGGGTTGGCGCCAGCGACATCAAGCTCTTTTTGGACATGTACACGCAGGCGCTGCTGCTCAAACTCGCGCAGGAAAACGGCGCGCCGTCTGCGCAGCTGTTGCGCTTTATTGCGGAAATCCCCGGCCGGGACGTGCTGAGCATCGGGAAGGCCGGGAGCGAGACGGCGCTGAACATCGGCCACAAAAACCGCTCCTTCGCGGAGGGAACGCCGCTGCTCCTGCGCTGCTGTGTCGCCATGGACGACAAGGACGGCACGCAAAGCGCGCAGCAGTTCGTGGACGGCGTTTCGAAGCTGCTGTATGCGGCGGCGGAGGTCGATGGCGATCTCTCCGGCCGGGAACTGAGCTTCATCACGGGATATG
>CALVTV010000171.1 GCA_944363005.1 uncultured Clostridia bacterium
ACAGTTCCCCATTGTATTCCTTCCTCTCCATGGTAAATGTCCGTTCGTGAATTTCTGCCGCCTCTGCCGTGAGCGTCAAACGCCAAAGGCTTCCCGGATAGTTTTTCGCCATGCGCGCATCCGTTACGGGCATCTCTTCCGCTTGCACGGTCAACGCCGCATCATGGCGCATCGTCATCGCGCCGAACGTGACATTACCCGGCGCAAGCGACGGCTTTTCGCGCAGCATAAACACGAAAGTCACCGGCCTTGGGCGATCGAACACAACGCGGTCATGCAGGCTCACGCCGTTTTCGCGAACCTGAAGCGTTCTCTCGAGCGCGCGCAATCCCGCCTCTTTCGGATAAGCGGCGGCAATGTCCATGCGTGCGCCCGTCTCATCCGCCTCGACGTCGCATGCCCGAAACGCACGCCCGGCCGCCTGCTCCATTCCATCCACCAACGGCACATTGTGATTCCGCGAGCGCGTCTGCATGAGCGTATAGCGTTGTGGGCCAAACGTACTGGCCGTATAAATGCAATTGCCCATGTCCACAATCTGCGGCTTGCCATCCACGTAGAGAATCAGGCTTCCGATGTCGTTGTGGTTGTGGCTTTCCCCATTGTGTCCGCCCTTGATCGCGGCAAAGACGCCACCCCTTCGCCAGCAGAACACCTGCAAATCCGGCAGCGCAGAAAACGTAGGCACATCGGGTTCTTCCTCCAGCGGCAGTTCCGCAAAGAGGGTCAGCAGCACGCGGTTCATCTGCGGCGTATCCAGAGGGCGCACGCCCTCATGCCGCGCGCAGATTTTTGCGCCCAGCGCACAGAGCGCAGGCTGCCGCGTGCGAAGACCAAAGCGGTAAATGCGCTCCCCGTCCATCTGCGGGCATGCGTCACAGTCGGCAAAGTTGAGGAAATAGGGGCCATCGATATGCGCAAAGAGCGGGAATGCGGCGATGTTACGGATCTTTGGCTCGTCGTAGAAGCTAACCAGCCCGCCCGTCGCCGCGTATACGCTCTCCAGCGCATCCAAAAGCGCCGCACCAGCCATATTGAAATACCCGGCTCCCTCGTCGCATCCGCCATCTTCGGGCATGACGGCCAAATAGCTGTCCAGCATCCGCAGCCCGCGCGCCACACCCGCGCTTCGCCTGTACGCATCGCGTTCGAGCAGCAACAATACATCCAGCACATTGGAGACGATCCACGGCGTCCAATTGTTCACGTCCTTGCGGATCATACCCATCCACCAGAAGTCGTCGTGCGTCGTAAACGGGGTAATCACCCGCCGGTCGATCTCCTGGCGCACCCGCCTGGCAATCAGCGGGCTGATCCCGTCCAGCCGGTCCTCGAGCAAATAGAGGATATCCGCCAGCGTCGCGGCCGTCTGCGCCGCAAACAGATCCACATAGGGATTGGTCACGTCCGGCAGCGGCCGCTCATTCATCGGCGGGCACCCCGGATGGTCGCTTCCGTTGTGCGCGCTGAGCACCCACGTGCTCTCCTCGCAGATGCACCAGATTCCATCCACCACAGCATCCAAAAAGGCGCCATCATTCTGTACGCATTCCGCCAACGCCGCACCGATGAGCCGGTTGCGCCGGGTAAAATACGGGTTTTCATAGACCTGCCTGTCGCCTGTTCTGGAAAACGCCAGGAACTGCGTGGCCGTGAGCATCGGATAGCCGTCAAGCGCTTCTCGCCCCCAGACCAGCAGCGCCTGCCGTTTCGTCTCCGGCAGCCCCTCCCACTTGGCGCGTTCCTGCCTGCGCGGGAACGGCGCATAGGCCTGCGGTGGGCAAAGCGGCAGCGTATGCCGGTTCAGATACTGTGCAAACACGTTTTCATCCTCCGAAGTTTTATCCCTTCATGCCGGTCGTGGCAATGCCTTCGATGAAGTAACGCTGCAGGAAGAGGAACACCACCGCCACCGGAAGCAGCGAGCACAGCGAAGCCGCCATAATCAGGTTGTAATCGGCGGAATAGGCCTGAATGAAGCGCCGCAAACCGACCTGAATCGTCTTGCGCAGATCCGTGGTCAAGTAGATCATCGGGCCCATGTAATCGTTCCAGGTGTTCACAAACGTAAAGATACACAGCGTAGCGATCGCCGGTTTGGCCAGCGGCAGAATGATGCGCGCCCAAATGCCGTACTCGCTCAATCCGTCGATGCGGGCCGCTTCGCTCAAGTCGTTCGGAATGCCCATATAGAACTGACGCATCAGGAACACGCCGAAAGCCGAGAAGCTCTGCAGCGCCACCAGCGCCCAAATCGTATCATACAGGCCAACGGAGCGCATCATGATGAACTGCGGCACCATGTAGACCTGCCACGGCACAGCAATGGTGCCGATATAGCACATGAACAGGAAATCGCGGCCTTTGAAATTCATCTTGGCGAACGCATACGCCGCAAAGGAAGACGTCAGAATCTGCATGAACGTGACGATCACCGCAAGCACAGCGGTGTTCTTGAAATACGCCATCAACGGCACACGTTCCCAGATCTGCAAATAGTTCTCCCAATGGAACTCCTCGGGAATCCACTTCATCGGAATGGAAAAGACGTCAACGCTCGTTTTGAGCGAGGAGGATACCATCCAGACGAAAGGCACCAGCGCCACCACCGTCAGCATCAGCAGCAGCACATATTTGAGCACGGAAATCAGCATTTGGCCGGCGGTTTTCGGCCCTCTGTTGATCGTCGCAGCAGTCATCGCAATCCCCCTCCCTTACATGTAGTTGACCCACTTCTTCTCGCCGCGGAACTGCACGAACGTGACCAGCAGCACGATCGCCAGCAGCACCATGGAGACCGCGCTCGCGACGCCATACTGCGCCGACGTTGCGATGCCCTCGCCGCCAAAGCTCAGCTCGAAGATATACGTCACCAGCATCTTGGTGGAGCGGCCCGGTCCTCCCTGCGTCATGATCGCGACCACATCGTAGATCTTGAAGCAGGAGATGATCAGCATGATGGATACGAAGAACGTCGTCGGCGTAAGCATCGGCAGGGTGACTTTGGTGAACTTCTGCCAACCGTTGGCGCCGTCCATCGTCGCCGCCTCGTACAGCTCGGCCGGCACGCCCTGCAGGCCCGCCAGATACATGACCATGTAATATCCCGCGTTGCGCCAGACGCTCACGATGATGATCGCCCAGATTGCCAAATCGCGGCTGGATGTCCAGCTCTTGGTCATGTTAAAGCCCAAAAGGTTGAGCATCTGGTTCACAGGGCCGTTCTTCATCAGCAGGAAATTCCAGCAGACGCAGATCGCCACCAGCGACGCCACGTACGGGAAGAAGAACACGGCGCGGAAAAACTTCGCGCCCTTGACTGCCTTGTTGAGCACCAGCGCCAGCCCCAGCGCACAGGCAATGGTCAGCGGCACCGTAGCCACCGTATAGAAGACCGTATTTTTGAGGGCGATGCCCAGATTGCTCTTGGTGAAACTGAAATCCTTGAAAATATAAAAGAAGTTATCCAGTCCGGCCCATGTGATTTTTGAACCGCCGCTCCAGTCCATGAACGCCAGAACGACCGAGAAGATCACCGGGATCAGGGTAAAGACGACAAATCCAATAAAGTTGGGCGCCAAGAAGGAATACGCCACGAGCGTGTTGTGTCTTTCAAGCCGCCCCATCTTTCGGCTCGTGTTGACCGCGCTCTTTGTCATCGCTCACACTTCCTTTCCTCTGATTCAAGCGTACCGCATAAACCTCAAAAGAGGGGGGCGCGTCACCGCCTCCCCCTCTCTTGCCATACGCGATTACTTCGCAATAAATTCCGCAGCGCGCTCTTCCATCTCCGCAATACCCTCGTCAATGGTCAGCTCACGGGTCATGATGAGGCTGTGCTCTTCATTGACAATGGACTTGATCTCGTTGACGCCTTCGCCAATCGGCCACTCCAGCGCAATCGAGGTCGGCAGCAGCGCAGCCTTGCTCGTTTCATCGGTCGGGAAGCCGGCGGCAGACGCCATCACTTCAGCAACCGCTTCGCTCACATAAGCCGGACGGGTTCCGGTTTCCGCGATGACCTTGGCGCCTTCTTCAGAGCACATCCAGGAGGCGAAATCCCAAGCCGCTTCCTGATTGGCGCTGTGCGCGCTGATCGCGATGCCGGTCGGGGAGCCGAAGGAAGCGCCGGCTTCCACGCCCTCCAGGTGCGGCACAGCGCAGATGCCCCAGTTGAAGTCCGCCGTACCGTCATTGATGTAACCGATCAGGGTCGAAACGTACCAGTAGCCCATGGGCATCATCGCGACATTGCCCTGCGCAAACGCGCCGGAGTAATGCAGGCCGGAAGCCTTCAGCTCGTCGTACGTCATGCAGATGCCATCGTCTTCCAGCTGCTGATACAGCTCATAGAAGTACTTGAGATCCTCGTAGTCGCCATCCGCCAGCGTGTTCACGCCGTCGCAGACCGACCAGTTCGCCACGGCAGACAGCCAGGTGTGATAATGCGTGCCATACGCACCGGTAGCGCCCGCCACATCCCGAGCGATCTGAGCGTACTCATCCCAGGTCCAGTCATTGGTCGGATAAGGCACGTTCGCCGCATCGAACAGGTCCTTGTTGTAGAACATGACCCAGTAGTCCGCGCGGAACGGCAGCGCATACTGCTTGCCATCCCCAACGTTGACGTAGCAGGTGTCCATGCCCGCATACTTGGTCATGTCCACGCCATCGGCAGCGATCAGCTCGTCCATGCTGACCAGGAAGCCCTCATTGGACCAGTTCTGCATGTCGGAAAGCTCCTTGACGCAGTACAGGTCGGTCGTATCGCCGCCCGCCAGCATGGTGCTGGCCTTGATGTTGTAATCCTGGGAAGCGAGGTCGACCCACTCGATGACCACATCGGGGTTCGCCGCTTCATAACCGGCCTTGATGGCCGCATAATACGGCGTCGTCGTGATGTCCCAACCGGCGACCTTCAGCGTCGTCTCTGCCATAGCCGGCGCCAACGCGGCAACCATCAGCACAGCCAACATCACAGCAAGCAGTTTCTTCATTCTGATTTCCTCCTTTATTTTTCCAGGCGGCGCAATGATGTAAACGATAACATTTCCGTTTTTCTCACAGGCAATGCTCGAATTCATCATATTTTCGCCCAATCCATTGAGTACATTATACATGTCGTTCAGTTTTTAGTCAAGTATTTCGGACGATTTTTTATCAACATTTTCGTGAATTCAATGACGATTTTCATTTTTCCATGTGCTCATTGATTGTTACCGTTTACATTTTTATCTTGCATTTCGATCCTGTATCCCGTATAATGAAAGAAATCCTAGAGGCATGTTCATTTCCATGCAGAAAGAGGCTGCTATGAACCGAAAAGTGACCATTTACGATATTGCCCGTGAAGCCGGCGTCTCAACCGCTACCGTCACGCGCGTAACCTCGAATGATCCCCGCGTCAAGAGCAGCACACGGGAGCGCGTTCAGCGAATCATCGATGCCTACGCGTATACGCCCAGCGCCTCTGCGCGCGATCTTGAGCGCGGACAGTCCAAGACCATCGCGCTGGTTCTGCCGCAAATCATCAACCCCTACTTCACCCGCATATTCAACTCCGCCAACGAAGAGGCCATTGCCAACGGCTATTCCCTCTGGTTGGTTCAATCTCCGGATCACAAGCCCATTCCCCGCACCCTGACAGAGGAGCTGATTCGCCGGCGGTTGGATGGCGTCTTGTTTGCGGGCAATATTTGGAGCACCGATCGTTCCGGCCTGTCCGAAGCGCTGTCACGCCTGCGCCATCACATGCCCGTCGTCGCCATCTGCCCGCCCAACGCCAAGCTGGACTGCATCTGTATTCACAGCGATTTGGTCGGGTGTGCCCGCCTGCCGGTGCGCCATCTGCACACGCTGGGCCACCGGCGAATCGCCTTTATCGGCGGCTCTCTGCTGGAGGGGGATTCCAGCCAGCGCGGTCAGAACTTTCTGGAGGAACTGCGCGCGCTCGGCCTGCCCGACGATCCCGCCTACCACCTGGATTGCGGATACGACGCCGAAAGCGGCGAACGCGCCGTGCTCCGCCTGCTCTCCGGTCTCGAACGCAAGCGCTGGCCCACGGCCCTGATCGCCTTTAACGACCTGGTCGCCCTGGGCGCCCTCAAACAGATCAAACAGATGGGTTTGCGCGTCCCGGACGACATGGCGCTCATCGGCTGCGACAACCAGTTCTTCTGCCCGTATACCGATCCGCCGCTGACCTCCGTGGACCTCTATCCCGAGGAGATGGCGCGCAGCGCGGTGCGTGAACTGCTCATTGCGCGAGAAAACAACGCCTCGTCTTTCAGTCTCGTCCGCGAATCATCTCTGATTGTTCGGGAAAGTTGCGGCGCAAAGCTCGGTTACCGCAAGCTCGAATAAAGCAAAAACAGGC
>CALVTV010000172.1 GCA_944363005.1 uncultured Clostridia bacterium
TATTCGGATATGATGGCCGGGATGTTGTTCACGTTTGCGCTGATTCTGTTTATGGCCGTCTATCAGCTGGTGGATTTGCAGCAGAAGAAGACCATCGAGCTGGAAACCAAGGAAGCACAGCTCTCCACGCAACAGAGTTTGCTCATTACGCAGGAAGCTGAGCTCAAGGACAAAGAGGAACTGCTGGCGACGACGACGCTGATGCTGCAGGAGCAGCAGGCGGAGCTGGAGGAGAACCGCACGGCCTTGACCGCGGCGCAGGAGAGCCTTTCCCTGCAACAGAGCAAAATTGACGAACAGGCGGGGCTGCTTGCGGCGCAACAGAGCGAAATCGACAAGCTCATCGGCATGCGTTCGCGCATCATCGAGGAGTTGCGCGATGAGCTGCAAAGCGCGGATCTGGGTGTGGCTGTCGATCGGAACACGGGTGCGATTGCGCTGGAAGGCGCGGTTCTCTTTGACAGCGGAAAAACTGAGCTCAAACAGATGGGTAAAGACCTGCTGGGTGAATTTATTCCCGTCTATATTCGCACACTGATGAGCGAGGAGAACGAGGATTACGTCGCGGAGATCATCATCGAAGGTCATACCGATACGGACGGAACGTACCTGAACAACCTTGCGCTCTCGCAGGAACGCGCGCTGGCGGTGGTCACCTACTGCCTGGGGCCGGAAATGACGGGGCTCACCAGCGAGGAAAAGGCCATGTTGCAGTCGATCATCACGGCCAATGGCCGCTCGTATTCCGATCCGATTTATGCCGCGGATGGCACGATCGACAAGGAAGCTTCGCGCCGCGTGGTGTTCAAGTTCCGCATGAAGGACTCCGAGATGATCGAGCAGATGAGCGAAATTCTGGAGGGGCAGCAGGAGGATTGACGTGAGCAAAATACTCAAAGGGTTGGCGATTGCCGTGTTGCTGATCACCGTGATCGGCGCGGGCGTGGTGCTCTATGGGCTTTCGACGATGGAGCCGCGCGTGGAGCAGATCATGGTTTCGCAGGTGACGGCAGAAGAGGCGCCGGAAGCGTTTGAGGACCTGCTTGGGCAGCTGGACGATGAGACGTTCACGGGAACGCTGTTCGGAAGCACGGAGGGTCTTGACGCGCAGTCCTGCACATTCATCACCTATACGGTTCGCCTGACGAACACGGGATTTTTCCCGGCGGAGTGGCTGAGCCTGGAGATTCAACCGCAGCAGTCGGCCGATGGCGCCAGCCGGGACGTGCTGCAAATGGGCGGCGAAGGGGCGTATGTGCTCGCCGCAGGAAGCAGCGGGGATTTGAGCGCTACGATTCTGCGCACGGGCGATGCCAGCGATGTGCGCCGGGAGATCGACATCACCTGCTACGTGTTCGGCCAAAAGATGGTGTTCTCGGCACAGGCAGAGTGAATGGCTGGTTCGGTTTAAATCAAAACAACCGGTATACGCAAAGAAGGGAGTTTGAGGGATGAAGTCCCCCAACTCCCTTCTTCATTTGCGCTTCGGATATCAAGCCCGGATTTGCGAAAGGAACGATTCGCCCTTGAGCGGATTGTCCAGCCCAAACGCGTCCAGTACCGTCGCGGAGATGTCTGCGTACGAGTCGCGCGTGCCCAGATTGACGCCGGGCTTGATCTGCGCGCCCCAGACGAGCAGCGGCACGTGTTCGCGCGTGTGATCGGTTCCGGTGTGGCAGGGGTCGCATCCGTGATCCGCGGTGATCATCAGCATGTCCCGCTCCTGAATGAGCGATTGAATCCGCGGCAACTGCGCGTCAAACGCTTCCAGCGCAGCGGCATATCCCTGCACATCCCGCCGGTGACCGTAGAGCATGTCAAAATCGACGAGGTTGACGAAGAGCAGGCCGTCAAAGTCCTCCTGCATAGCGGCGAACATGGCCTCCATGCAAGCGGGATTGCCGGCGGCGTGGTTGGACTTTGTGATGCCGCGATGGCAGAAGATGTCCTCGATTTTGCCGATGCCGTAGACCGTCTTTCCGGCGCGCTCGAGCAGCGTGCACATCGTCTCGGGCGGAATGGCGCTGAAGTCCCTGCGCCCGCCCGTGCGCCGGAATGCGCCCGCATGCGTACCGACAAACGGACGCGCGATCACGCGCCCGACCTCCAGATCGCCGGTGAGCATCGAACGGGCGATTTCGCAATCGCGATACAGCTCCTCGAGCGGCACAATTTCTTCGTTTGCGGCGAGCTGGAAGACGCTGTCGGCGGACGTGTACAGGATCAGCTTGCCGGTTCTCAGATGCTCCTCGCCCAATTCGTCGAGGATGGCCGTGCCGGAAGCGGGCTTATTGCCCAATGTGCCCCGGCCGACGGCCTGTTCAAACCGCTTGACGAAGTCTTCCGGAAAGCCGTTGGGGAAAGTCGGGAACGGCCGGGGCAGGTGAACACCTGCAATTTCCCAATGTCCGGTTGTCGTGTCCTTGCCCGCTGAGACTTCGCGCAGGCGCGCATAGCTGGCGCAGGGCGCCTCAGCCGCGCCGGGGAAGCTTGCCCCGTCGATGTTCGCCAGGCCCATGCGCATCAGATTGGGAATTTGCGGATTGCAGTTGCGCAGAATGTGCCCGAGGGTATCCGCGCCCGCGTCGCCGTAAGCGGCGGCATCCGGCAGAGCACCAATGCCCACGCTGTCAAGAACAATCAGAATGACCTTTCGTTTCATGGAAATCCCTCCTTGGTTGGAGTCGTGGTGAAATCGCGCGACGGCGCCTGTCAGCGTACCCGATGGCCGCCGAGATATACGGATTCAACGGGAATGGCGTGCAACGCGAAAGGATCGGTGGTGAAGGGGTCCTGGCCGAGTACGACAAAGTCGGCCCAATACCCGGGGGCAATTGCGCCCTTGGTCTGCTCTTCAAAGCTGGCGTAGGCGCCCATCTGCGTGAAGCTGAGCAAGGCTTGTTCAAGCGTCAGGGCTTCCTTGGGCAGGTAGGGGCTTTGCGCCTTGCGGGTAAAGGACATGCGCGTGACGGCGCATTGTATCCCGCCGAGCACATCGGGCAACTCGACCGGCGCGTCCGAGCCGTTGGAGAGCGTCACGCCACTTTGCAGCAGCGAAGCGGCCGGATAGGCCTGCTCTGCGCGCGAACCGAGGCGACTGTGAACGATCTGCGAGTCGTAGTCAAGAAAGATCGATTGAATATAGGCGTGCATGTTCAGCGCGCACATCCGTTCGGCCAGATCGGGCGGGAGCACCTGCGCGTGAACGATGCCGTGGCGTGCATCGGAGCGGGGGTAAGCCTGCTGCGCACGCTCCAGAGCGGACAGGGCGAGGTTGGCGGCGCCGTCTCCGATGGCGTGAATGGCGATTTGCATACCTGCCCGGTGAGCGCAGAGCACGAGGGCATCGAGGTCTTCCTGCGTATAGGTGGCAATGCCGCTCGTTTCGGGCGCGTCGTCGTAAGGCGCGCGCAGAAACGCCGTGCGGGCGCCAAGCGAACCGTCACAGATGAGCTTGAGCGGGCCAAGGCGCAGCCATTCGTCCTGCCAGCCCGGCCAATCGCGCACGGCCAGAAAGCGCTGAAGCTGAGCAAGCGAGGGCAGATAGGTCTGCTGGGTGACGCGCACGGACAGCTTTCCCGCTTCTTTTAGCTCGAGATAGGCTTGAAGGATCTCTTCAAACGGCACGTCCAGCGAGGAAAAGTCGTCCGTCTGCACGGAGGTGATGCCGTAGCGGTGCACAAAATCCATGGCCAGGAGCAGGCGCGCGCGAATGCCTGCCCGGTCGGGCTTGGGAACCTGGGCGGCGACGAGCGCAATGGCGTTCTCGTTGAGCACACCGTTTGGCCGGCCGGTTTCGTCCGTTTCGACACGGCCGCCGGATACGGAAACCGGATGCTCGCTGATGCCGGCCAGGTGAAGGGCCTGACTGTTGGCAACGGCGACATGACCGCATGCGCGCGTGATCAGGCATGGACGGTCGGGGCAGACGGCGTCGAGGTCATCCCGGGTGGGGTAGCGGTGGACGTCGCGAAAATCGTCGTGGTTCCAGCCCCGGCCGACGATAAACGGCTCAAGGGGATGCGCTTTGGCAAAGTCGGCCACAGCGCCAAGCACGTGGGAGAGCGCATCGGTATGGGGTGCAAGCTGGGCCTGCGTGAGCAGGCAACCGAGTTCGAGCAAATGCATGTGGGAATCGTTGAACCCGGGACAGACAAATCGACCGCCCAAATCGACTGTCGGTGCGTTTGGGTATGCGGCCTGCGTCTGCTCGGACGTGCCAACGCAGACAAAACGCCCGGCATGGGTTACGAAGCTTTCGGCCATGGCTTCCTTTGCGGTGAAAACGCGCGCATTGACGTAGCGCGTGGGCATGCGGATTCCTCCTTCTTGAACGGATGACATCAGTATACGCCAA
>CALVTV010000173.1 GCA_944363005.1 uncultured Clostridia bacterium
CATGCGGACATCGACGAGGACTTTGTCGCCGCGCTCGAGTACGGCATGCCGCCGACGGGCGGACTGGGCTTTGGTGTCGACCGTCTCATCATGCTGCTGACGGATTCCGCGTCCATCCGGGACGTGCTGCTCTTCCCGACGATGAAGCCCCTCAAAGACGCAAACGCGGCGAATGAAGCGCCCGCCAAGGTAGAAAAGGCTGTTGCGCAGGAGGCAAAAGCCGAGCCGGAGAAGATCGATTTTTCCAACGTGAAAATTGAGCCGCTGTTTGAAGAAATGGTGGATTTTGATACGTTTGCGAAGTCGGATTTCCGCGCCGTCAAGATTGAAGCCTGTGAAGCTGTGCCCAAGTCGAAGAAACTTTTGAAGTTCACGCTCAATGACGGAACGGATCGCAAGCGCACGATATTGAGCGGCATTCACGAGTATTACGAGCCGGAAGAGCTGGTTGGAAAGACGGCGATCGCCATCTGCAATCTTCCGCCGAGAAAGATGATGGGCATTGATTCTGAGGGCATGCTGATTTCGGCGGTGCACGAAGTGGACGGTCACGAGGGACTGAACCTGTTGATGGTCGATGACCATATTCCTGCGGGCGCGAAGTTGTATTGAGGCGATGGTCTACCCGTTCAAAAGTATACAGTGATGCAGTTTCGTGCGGAATCGAAAACCGCATGACGGACGGAAGCCAAGGGCAATCCCACAATGGGGTTGCCCATTTTGATGTCAGCGCAGGAATGCAGGCCGGGCGGGCAACACCTTGACTCGAGTTTTAAAATGGTTTAAAATAATGAAGATTCGCATTTTCCCTATGGTATGATATCCCGTCAACATATGATCGCCGAAAGAAGCGAAAAGGGTGATTCTGAGATGACCGTCGAAGAAATTCAAATTCGCCAACTCACCCATCAACACTTGCTTTCCCCGTCGGATTCCATAACCGTGGCCAGCGACTTGTGCGGCATACAGGCGCAGGTGATGAGCTATGCCTTGCATGCTCTGCGCATTCGCTGCGCGCAAGGAGAAGCGCTGACGCAGGGCCTGGTCAAAAACTGGACGCTTCGCGGGACGCTGCATCTGTTTGCGCAGCGCGACCTTCCTCTGTTCATGCATTGCAACAATGGGAAGGACTACAGGCGAAATGAGTGGGATGCGCCTTCGTTTTGGAATCAGCGGGCCTGCTGGAAGCTGTCTCCGGAAAGGCAGGCGTTTTTTTCAAGCGTGATCCTTGAAGCGTTGGCGCAGGTACCGCGTACACGCGAAGAACTGAAGGAGATATGCCGCGAAAGGGGAATGTCTTCGGAGGAAGAAAGCAGTCTGTTTGCTTCGTGGGGCGGTGGAATCCGGGAATTGTGCGAACGTGGTTTTATCCACGCCGCGGCGGAGGAAAAGAAGCGGTTTTGTCTCTCGCCTGAGTTTACACCGATGCCGCAGGCCGAAGCGGAACTTGAGTTGGCCCGCCGGTATTTTACCCATTACGCACCGGCGACGATCAAGGATGCGGCGTATTTCTTCGGCGTACCGCAGGGCAAGGTGAAAACTTGGCTTTCAAAATTGCCGGTCACTTTCGTGCAGAGCGCGGGGAAATTATATTACTTCATTGAGCAGAAGCAGTCGTACGACGAGCGGGAAATTCCGCCGTGTCTTTTCTTGGCGGGTTTTGATGCATTGATGCTCGGGTACGAAAAGAGGGAAAGCCTTTACCTCAAACCGGAGTATCTGAGGGGCATTTTTACGCTGTCGGGTATGGTCATGCCCGCCATCCTGCTGCATGGACAGGTGGTGGGCAAGTGGAAAAAGAAGAACGGCAGGCTGTCTATCGAGCTGTTTACTACTCTGGAACGGAAAGACAGAGCAACCGTCGCAGAAAGCGCGAGTTCGTTGTGGAGCGATCTCGTGTCGGTCGATGGGCTATGAACGACGCAGCATTGTTGAATGATTTGATTGCCGGCGATGGGAGGTGCAAAACCCTATGGCAGATCAGCGAGTGACAAAAGCGCGAATGCAGAACCACTGGGCTTACAACTGGTGGAAGTATTTGCTGATGGTGGTTCTCGTCGTGATGGCGGTCGATGTTGGTTTTTCTGTCACGGCGTACCGTCCGCCTGAAGATAAGAAGGTGGAGGTATACCTGTGCGTGGGGATGGCCGATGCCGAGCGGTTTGAGGCGGATTTGTGGCCTGCCTTCAAAGAAGCGGCGCCGGATCAGGAACAACTGACTGCCCTGAACATCAATCTTACAGGGAATGACGCTTATGCCCGCATGCAATTCAGCACGTATATCGCGGCTCAACAGGGCGATCTTTGCCTGCTTCCGCTCAGCGAAGTGCAGCGGTTGGCAGGCGGGGAAGCGTGGGATGTGTTTGCGGATCTGACGCCCTATGTGGAAAGCGGAGCGCTTGCCGTGGAGCAGAGCCATTGGGTGACGTATTCCAACGAAGAGGGCGAGGAGCGGATCTATGGCATCGCGTCGGACTTCATGTCGGGGCTTGAGGACTACGGAATCGATCCCGCGGGCGGCGCATGGGTGGTGACCGCTTTCTCGGGAAATGAGGGAAACGTGGTTCGGCTGTTGAATCTTGTGGTTGACCGGTGTGCGGATGGCCAATGACACAAAGTGTTTGCGGTCGGTTGAGGGAAGTTTTCTTTGGTCAAAAACTGCTGGGCGGTTCGCAGTGAGCCGCCTTGTTTTGTGTTGTTCCTGATGCTTGCGCTACTGTCTTCTTGACATAAAACGCTATATGTTGTATGATGTATTTAAATTTCATACAAGATATGGTAAATTGCGTTGAGGGTTTTGAAAGTGGATTTCTGGATGACGATTTCAAAGAAGGATGGGAGAATACATGCCTGAACAGATCATTAAACGTGACGGACGTACAATGGCGTACGATGAAGGGAAGATTACGCGAGCCGTTTTGCGCGCTTTTGCGGCCGTAAACAGCGAATACGGAGAGGAAGAGGCGCGGCATATTGCGCGATTGGTTACGCAATACGTGGACGGGCAAGGCAGTGTGCCGACGGTTGAGCAGGTGCAGGACACCGTCGAACAGGTGCTCATCGAGGCGGGCCATGCGCAGACGGCGAAAGCCTACATCCTCTACCGCGCGGAGCGCAGCAGAAAGCGCGAGGCCCAAACGCGGCTGATGCACATTCTGCAGGACATCACGTTCAAGGATGCGGCGGATTCCGACGTCAAGCGTGAGAACGCAAACATCGACGGCGATACGGCGATGGGCACGATGCTCAAGTACGGCTCGGAAAGTGCCAAGCAGTTTTATGACATGTATGTGCTCAACCCCGAGCACGCGCGGGCGCATCGCGAGGGCGACATCCACATTCACGACCTCGACTTTTTGACCTTGACGACAACCTGCACGCAGATCGATCTGACAGAGCTGTTTTCCGGCGGCTTTTCCACGGGGCACGGCGTGCTGCGCGAGCCGCAGGACATCGGAAGCTATTCCGCGCTGGCGTGCATCGCCATTCAGTCCAATCAGAACGATCAGCACGGCGGCCAGGCAATCGCCAGCTTTGACTACGACATGGCGCCCGGCGTGGCTAAGACGTACGTCAAGGAGTATCGCCGTGCGTTGGGGGCGGGACTGGAGCTGCTGCTGAGCATGCCCCAGGGCGATGACCGAGCGCGCGAGATCCTGCGCCAAATCGAGCAGGAATCCGGCTGCAAGCCGACGCTGCGGATGAATGCGCCCTTTGAGACGGCGCTGCGGGACCGGCTCCTTGAACTCACTACGCAGCAAAACGCCGAACGTATCTTGCAATACGCGCAGGAGCGCGGTTACCGGGAGACGAACCGGCGAACGTACCAGGCGATGGAAGCGTTCATCCACAACCTGAATACCATGCATTCGCGCGCGGGCGCGCAGACGCCCTTTTCCTCGATCAATTACGGCATGGATACCTCGCCTGAGGGGCGCAT
>CALVTV010000174.1 GCA_944363005.1 uncultured Clostridia bacterium
AATACTCGAGCGGATACCTTGAAGCCGTTTATTATGTGGCTTCAGCAATGGTCAAGAAACAGGGGGTTCAAGACGTATCATTACCCGCACCAACCGTTACAGTTCTCCCGCAGTCGACAATGGGTTGCAGCGTGGTGCACCGAAGTATACCGAACGAGGAGGATTCCCGTCAAAACGTGATGCGGCCACATGCGTCAGCCGCAGCCGCCGACCTCGTCCGCAGCTTTCGGAAGGATTCAGCACGCCTTCGCCGGATGGCGCAAAAGGTCGAACACGCGGATATCCGCGCGCAGCCCGGCACGGTGCCCTGCCGCCCAAATGTACGATGCCTTATCTTGAGACTGGAAGGAAAACCGTCATTTCACCCGGCTTACGGTTGCACCACTGGAAATACGGGATGGCCTTGAGCCTTTGCTTTTCTGTCTTGAAGGCCGCCTGTCCGTACAGGCTTTCCGTCTGCTCAATGGATTGCACGATCCTCTCGCCGTCCGTCTCCAGCGTGGGCAGTTCACCGGGAAGTTGTTCCAGGGGCGCCGTTTCGGTGAGCGGCGCGTCCGTGCGGATGGGCAGATTTGCAAGGTTGGCGCCGTTGTCCGTCTCCTCGAAGCAATAGACAAACGGTCCCTTACTGACGGCAGCCTTACCCGCATCCGCGCGCACGTGAAGGTTGGCGGCCACGAACACCGGCCTGACTTCGGCCCGGATGTCGATGGTATACGTCCCGGCGTTCTCAAGCGTCCAGCAGGTATACCCCTGTTCCTTCTCGGGCTGATCCCTCCGGCCGTTGAGCGTGAAAGACGCATGCTGCATATAGCCCGGAACGCGCACCTTGAGCCGGATACGCGCATCCCCGGACAAGGTGGCCTTGAGCGTCACGCATCCGTCCCGCATATAGGATGACTTCAGCTCCAGCGCAAAATCCGCATTGCCGAAGGCATGGCGGAAGGTGGAGGAGATGAACTGATTGCCACACACGGCCCCGCTTTGCACCGAGTAGATGTACTGCCCCACGGAAGCCAGCGTTCTGGCGATGTTGGGCGGACAGCATGCGCATGGAAACCAGGGCTGGCGAACGGGCTTGACATGGGACATGCTGGTCGATGCAAGGCAGTTTGCCGGCCATACCTCAAGCGGATTGACATAGAAATACCTGTCGCCGCCGGCCGAAATGCCCGCCAGCACGGTGTTCATCAGCGCCCGTTCCACGGTGTCGTAATACGTCGCTTCTCCCGTCAGCTCCGCCATGCGCTGGCCAAACATCATCAGCGCAACCGACGCGCAGCTTTCGCAGTACATGGTGTCGTTGGGCAGATCATAATCCGTGGTGAAGCGCTCCAGCTTGCCCGACGAACCCACGCCGCCCGTGATGTACATCCGGCGTTCTACGATGTTTTCATACAGCTTCCGGCAGGCGTTTCGCAAGGCGTCGTCCTCGCTGTATATGGCCAGCTCCGCCATCGCGCTGTACATGTACAGCGCGCGCACGGCATGGCCTTCCGCCGTCGTCTGATGAACGGGCGGCTGATGCGTCTGCGCATACAGCTCGTCATATTCCATGAACTCAGGGAAAATCTCGAACGGGAACGGATGGTTGCGCGCCCGTTCCTGCATCAGATAATTGGGCGCCTTGCCGCGTTCGCTGATAAAATACCGCGCCAGGGACAGATAGCGTTTTTCCTGTGTCACGCGATAGAGCCTGACCAGCGCCAGCTCTATCTCCTGATGTCCGGGATAGCCGTGGCATTTTCCCTCTTCTTCGCCAAAGACACGGTCGATCAGATCGGCAAAGCGGATGCCCACATCCAGCAGCGCTCTTTTTCCGGTCGCCTGATAATACGCGACGGCTGCCTCGATCAGATGGCCGGCGCCATAGAGCTCATGTCCCTCGGTCAGATTGGCCCAACGGCGGTCGGGATGCTCAATGGTGATATAGGTATTCAGATAGCCATCCTCGCATTGCGCGGCGGCCAGCAGCTCCACTACCTGGTCGGCAAGCGGCTCAAGCTCATCCCGATAGCCGGCGGCGATGCAGTATGCCACGGCCTCCAGCCACTTGTACAGGTCCGTATCCTGGAAAATCGCGCCGCCATGCCCTCCCTGCTTCTGACCGGCAGCGATGCGGAAGTTTTCGACGCAATAGGTTTTTGCGTTTCCAGGCAGCTGATCTGAAAGTACCTGCCACTGATAGGGCAGCACTTTTTCCGCCAGCAGTTGAATATAGCCGCCAAATAGAGAATCGGTCACCCGAACCTGATGCAGATCAATCGTGCTCATGTGTTTGCTTCCCTTCATTCCTAATCTTCCGGATGAGTCCGCGTCAAATCCCCTTTTGAATTCGTGCGCGGGCGGATCGTTCCCGTGCCGGGGCCATCGCTACCGCGCCTTTTTGAGCCTTACCACATTCCACGATGCGGGCGGCAGGGCGAGAGAGAACTGGTTTCCTCGGGCAAAAGAAACCGGCATCTGCCTCGGGCGGATTCTTTCGCATCCCGGTCCGTTCGTCGCGTTGAGGTCATCGTCAAACATGGCGCTGTGTTCCAGCAGCTCAAACGGCTGGAAATCCAAGAGCACTCTCCCCGGAGTTTTGCAGCATAGGCTGGCAAATTCCTAAAATACCCCCAATTCTCCGTGCAAAGCTTATCATACCGCTGAATGCAGCTTTGATAGCCTCGCATGAGAAAGGGTTTTGCATCCATGTCCAGCTTCCCGTCTGAACCGCATATCCCGCAGGCAGCCGTAAAGCCGGCATTGTCCGGGGAAAAGGATGCGCCGAACGCGC
>CALVTV010000175.1 GCA_944363005.1 uncultured Clostridia bacterium
GCGGCGAAACGGCCGCCAACCGCAGCGTTGCAAAGGCAGGCTACTCGGAACATCAAACGGGCTTGGCGATGGATATCGAAGGGCAATCCACGCTCAATACGGGATTGACGGAGGCTTTCGGCGAATCACCGGAAGGCATTTGGGTTGCGCAGCATTGTCACGAGTATGGATTTATCATTCGGTATCCAGAGGATAAGACGGATATCACAGGTTATATTTATGAGCCATGGCATTTGCGCTATGTCGGCCTTGAGGCGGCCCAAGAGATTACAGAGCTTGACGTGACACTGGAAGAGTACATCCTCATGATTCGTGCGGATCGTATGGAAACGGTAAAAGGAGACGTGAACGAAGATGAAGAATAAACTGCTGGCTGTGACGTTGCTTTTGACGTTGCTCGCGGCCCCGTGCCTGGGCGAGGCACTCGATCTGTCTGCGCTGGGAGAGATCGAAGAAGTCCAGATGATTGAGGAAACGACAGCGGAATGGACCTACCCGATTCCGTATGAATTACTCAAGAGCAGCGACTATATTACGCTCGTCAACCGCGACAATCTTCTTGCTGAGGATTACGTTCCGGCGGACATGGTTGAGGATCTGGACTGCCGAAAGGTCAGTTATGACAAGATTCAGCTTCGCGAAACGGTTGCCGAGGCGCTGTACGTGCTCTTTGACGCAGCGCAGGAAGATGGAATCTATCTGTATGCGCACTCCGGCTATCGCAGCTATCGCACGCAGAAGACGCAATACTACAACCGCCTGGAGAGCCACAACGGTGTGGACGACGGTGTCGTGCAATATCCCGGCGCTTCTGAGCACCAGAGCGGTATGGCCATCGACGTGATCAACAAGTCGGGGATTGGAAAAAAGTTTACCAACGATGCTTTCGGCAATTCCAAAGAGGGAAAGTGGCTCGCGGAGAATTGCTGGGATTATGGCTTCATCATTCGCTATCCAGAGGATAAGCAGGACATTACGAAGATCAGCTATGAATCCTGGCACCTGCGCTATGTAGGGGTTCAGGTGGCGCAGTACATGCGCGATCATCATTTGTGTTTGGAGGAGTTTACGCAAGAGTGGAAGGAGGCCGTGGCCGAATTTGAAGGCACGGAAGGATAACCATGAAAATCATCGATATTACTCAGAAAATCCAGCCCAATATGCTCGTTTATCCGGGCGATCCGCACTTTAATTCCCGTGCAGTAAGCAGCTTCAAACAGGGCGACATGTGCGAAGTCAGCGAACTGACCATCGGCAGCCACTGCGGAACGCATATTGACGCGCCGTTGCACATGATACCAGGTGGAGCGCCGTTGGAGAGCCTGCCGCTGGCAAACTTCTTTGGCCCTTGCCGTGTGCTGACTTTGCCGACGACCATTGTCAATGAAAAAATGCTTCAGGACGCAAATATTCAGCCTGGAGAGCGCATTTTGCTGCGTACAGATCCGGAAGGGAAAGCCCTTCGGAGTGGACGCTTTAATCCGGCTGTTTTGAGCATGCGGGCGGCCCAGTATCTGGCAGCACAGAAAGTTCTGCTCGTGGGCATCGATTCCCCAACAGTTGAAAACATGGAACTGTGTGACGGGGAAGTGCACCGGGAATTGTTGGATGCCGGTGTCGCCATTTTGGAGGGCTTGGATTTGCATGAAGCCACCGACGAGCACTATCTGCTCAGCGCGTTGCCTCTGCGTCTCTCGCAGGAAAATGGTGCGCCGTGCCGTGCCGTCCTGGTCAAGGATGTTGTTGTCACATCGAATGATGCGTGATATAATGTAAACAAAGGAGCCTGCATGACAGGCGGCAATGAGAGGAGAGCATTCCAATGAACATCCTTCTGACTGGCGGCGCTGGCTTTATCGGTTCTCATACGGCAGTAGAGCTGCTCGATGCGGGCCATCAGGTCGTCGTTGTTGACAACCTCTACAACAGCAGCAAAAAATGTCTTGCCCGCGTGGAGGAGTTGACCGGAAAGACGATCAAGTTCTACGAGGTTGACGCTTGCGATGCGGCGGCCTTGGATCGAGTATTCACCGAAAATCAGATTGATGCAGTCATTCACTTTGCTGCGTACAAGGCGGTTGGCGAGTCTGTCGTCAAGCCGCTTGAGTACTATCGCAACAATCTCGACTGCACGCTCACCGTGTGCGAGGCGATGAAAAAGCACGGTGTAAACCGTTTTATTTTCAGTTCCTCTGCGACGGTATACGGCATCCCGGATCATATGCCGCTGGATGAAACCATGCCCACCAGCTGCACCAATCCGTATGGCTGGACCAAGTACATGAATGAGCGCATTCTCACGGACGTCGCGCATGCCAATCCCGAATGGTCGGTCGTTCTTCTGCGCTATTTCAATCCGATCGGCGCGCATGAGAGTGGCCGTATTGGAGAAATGCCCAACGGCATTCCCAACAACCTTTTGCCGTATGTCAGCCAGGTTGCGGCAGGAAAACTTGCTTATTTGCACGTGTTTGGCAATGATTATCCGACGCCGGACGGCACGGGTGTTCGCGACTACATCCATGTTGTTGACTTGGCGAAGGGGCATGTTGCTGCCGCCGACTATGCCATGAAGCATACAGG
>CALVTV010000176.1 GCA_944363005.1 uncultured Clostridia bacterium
ATTCACGACACGGTGCACGAGATGGCGCGCGACGAGGCGCGTCACGGCAAGGCGTTCGAGGGCCTGCTCAAGCGCTACTTCGGCAAGTAAGAAACAAGAAAACCGCTCCTTCGGGAGCGGTTTTTTGCGCATTTGCAAGCGGCTTGCGAGGATTGCCGGAAAGGGTAATTTGTGTTATAATTGTCACAACCTACAAAAGGGAGGCGTGGCGTTGTGAAAACAAGATTATGTGCCTTTGTGCTGCTGATGCTGGCGCTGGCAATGCCTTGCGTTGCGGAGTCCATTCAGGTTTCCCTGGATGACCAGGGCACGCTGACCCTCAGCGGCAGTGGAACGGTGAATTCGACCGTTTTGACGCAGCTGACGGATGAGGAACTCGCGCGGGTGACGGATGTCGTCATTGAAGAGGGCATCACGGGGCTGGACAGCTATGCGCTGGAACGGGTGAGCCTTACCTTGCGCAGCGTGACGATTCCCTCGAGCGTCACCTGGGTGGGAACGAATATTCTGGGCGCCAAAGGAGCGCTGGATTATACGATTTACGGGGAACCGGAAACGCTGCGAGAACTGCTCTCGGGCAGCAATGAGGATTACGGCTATTTCTGCCGGTTCGAAGAAGCCGTCAACCTGCCGGATGTGGCCGCCAGCCAGGTGGTAAGCCAGCTTGTGGGCGAAATGGCGGATTGGGGCATTGACCTCACGCTCCAAAATGCGCAGGAAAAGAGCGACAACCACGGTCATGTGCGCTATGAATACGCCTATGTTTCTGCGGAAGGCAGCACGGTCACGCTGACTTCCTTCGATGGAGAGCAAATCAAAAAAGCGACCGTCGTCACGGAGACGCTCACCCCTTCCGCGGAGTGGGAGGGCATTTGCCGCTCGCTTCCGCAGACGCAGGCGCTGGGACTGACGGACGGCATTCGTACGCTGCTCGCGGAGATCGAGCTTCAAAACGGGGGCGGCAATGTGAACAAAAGCGCCGACGGATGGGAGATCCGCGTGGGCGGGGTGATGGATACGCGCACGGCTTGGGACTTGACCAAGCAGGATGCGTACGAGTATTGAAAACAAATACGCCGGATTTGTCAAGCCACAGATCCGGCGTGTTTTTGTGTTATAAAAAATGAGCGCCCGTGTTGACGGGCGCTTTTGAGTAATTACTTGTTCTCTTCGAGCCACTTCTCGGCGTTGGGCGCAGACATGCGCTTGATGCTCTCGGTGGCGTAGGCGGATTCGGGGCCGCCAACCATGTACAGGAAGTACTTGCCGCCTTCCGTCTTGTACAGGCGCTCTTCGTAACCGGCCGGATCGCCGAACGTGCCGACAGCGTGCTTGGCAACCAGCTGTGCAGTGTCCGTGTCGTATTCGACTTTGCAGATGATCTTCTTCATGAGCGTCTCCTTTCTTCATGATGATCATGGGCACAGGGCCCTCAGAAAGTTCTGATTCAGAAATGTGATTTCACACGAACGCTATCTTATCACAGTTTGTTTGAAAATACAAGGGTTTTTTGCAAATTCGCGGGCGGGCGCCGCCGGTGAGAACCATTTGCGTGGGCTTGTCCATACAGGATGTCTTGTTGATAGCCTGCCAAAATGGTATAATAAGCCGTTGAGATCATGCGGTTTTTGGCCGCGTACGAGGAGGAAAAAGCATGCAGAAAACGAGACTTCGCCGATATGCCAGGCTGATTGCCCGGACGGGCGTAAACGTTCAAAAGGGGCAGGATGTATTTCTCTTTGCCGGTTTGGAGCAGCCGGAGTTTGTGGAGATGGTCACCGACGAGCTCTACAAAGCCGGGGCACGCAAGGTATTTGTGCGCTTTTCGCACCAACCGCTTCAGCGGCTGAACATGCGCCATGGCAGCCTTCGCGCGCTTTCCACCGTGGAAACCTTTGAGGAGGCGGAACTCAAGTACATGGCGGAGCATCAGGCCTGCCGTCTTTTCCTGGAGTCCGAGGACCCGGACGGCCTCAAGGGCATCAACCTGGAGAAGCTCAGCCGCAGCCAGCAGGCGCGTTATCCCGTCATCAAGCCGTACCGCGAGCAGATGGAAGGCCGCCATCAGTGGTGCATTGCGGCGGTTCCCGGCGCGGCCTGGGCCAAGAAGGTCTTCCCCGGCGAGCGCACCAGCCGCGCGATGGAGAAGCTATGGGAAGCGATTTTGGAGACGTCGCGCGTGGATGAAGACCCGATTGCGGCCTGGCAGGCGCATGACGAGGATTTGCTCCGCCGCTGCGAAGTGCTCAACGGATGGGGCATCGAGTCGCTGCACTATCGCGCGGGCAACGGCACCGACTTGCAGGTCGGCATGATTCCGCAGGCGATGTTCTGCGGAGGCGGTGAGCGTACGGCCTCCGGCGTGTTCTTCAATCCGAACATTCCGACGGAAGAGTGCTTCGTTTCCCCGATGCGCGGGCAGGCGGAAGGCGTTGTGCATGCCTCCAAGCCGCTCTCCTATCAGGGACAGCTGATCGAGGACTTCTGGTTCCGCTTTGAGGGCGGGCGCGTCGTCGAGGCGCACGCAGGCAAGAACGACGCCCTGTTGCAGAAGATGATCGGCATGGATGAAGGCGCGCGCTATCTGGGCGAATGCGCGCTGGTGCCGTTTGACAGCCCGATCAACCGCACGGGCCTGATTTTCTACAACACGCTCTTTGACGAGAATGCCTGCTGCCACCTGGCGCTGGGCAAGGGGTTTGCCGATACCATCCGCGACGGGCAGGAGATGACCCCCGAACAGATCCGCGCGCTCGGCGTCAACGATTCGATGATCCACGAGGACTTCATGATCGGTACGCCGGATTTGTCCATCACCGCCAAGTGCCGCGACGGCATGGAACGCGAAGTCTTCCGGGACGGCACGTGGGCGTTCTGAAAATGAAAATTATTATCATTTTATTTCGCAAAAAGCTTGACATTTTACCATAAATCGTGTATTATCATGATACAAGATCTCACGAAAGGAGGGCAACCGTGAACGAGAGAATCAGCTCACAGGCCAAAGCGGTCTTGAGCATCCTCGCGCAATCGCGCTGCCATCTGACCGCGGAAGAGATTCTTGTGCGTATGGACAAGATTGGAACGGCAACCGTCTATCGGGCGCTGGATCACCTGACGGAGTTGGGGCTTGTGCGCAGGCTGTCGGTGGGACGCAAGAGTGCGGTGTACGAATACGTGCGCGATCCGCACATGCATTTCGTCTGCCGGCAATGCGGGCGGGTGTATGACATCCCGGCCGACCTGTCCGGCATGATCCGGGAGGCGTGCCGCTGTTGCGGTCACAGCCTGGATTGGGCCGAGGTGACGGCGCACGGCGTATGCAGCGCATGCGTTGAAGAAGAAAAGAACCCTGCGGTTGAAGCGGCGAATTGATTGAAGGAGGACGACGAATATGAAGAAGTGGGTTTGCCCGGTTTGTGGTTATGTGCATGAAGGCGACGTGCCGCCGGAGAAGTGCCCGTTGTGCGGCGTGCCGGGCTCCAAGTTCGTGGAGCAGGC
>CALVTV010000177.1 GCA_944363005.1 uncultured Clostridia bacterium
GCTTTGTCTTTGGCGGCGTCACGGATTACATTCGCCTGCTGCTGTTCTCGTTTCCCGTGTTTAATTTTGCGGATATTTGCATCACGCTTTCCATCGCGTATCTTTTCTTTCAAATGCTTACCGGTCAACTTGACCCACAGAGGAAGAAGACATGAACCAAATCATCGAACTGGTCGTTTTGCCGGATGAAAGCGGCGAGCGCATTGATTCTTACCTTCGACGCAAAACAGAGCTTTCCCGTTCCCGTTTGTCCGACCTGATATTGGGAGGCGCGCTATGCGTCGATGGACGTGAGCAGCTCAAGCCCTCCTTTAAGGTGGAAGAAGGACAAACGATTCGCTTGACCGTGCCCCAAACGGAGCCGGTTGACATTGTGCCGCAGGACATTCCTCTGGACATCCTGTATCAGGACCACGATATCGTCATCGTCAATAAACCCTGCGGCATGGTTGTCCATCCCGCGGCAGGCAATGCGCAGGGAACACTGGTCAATGCATTGCTCTATCATATTCACGACCTGTCCGGCATTGGCGGAGAGATGCGTCCGGGTATCGTACATCGATTGGATAAGGATACCTCCGGACTGATTGTGATTGCAAAGAACGATCGGGCCCACCAGGCCTTGAGTGAACAATTCAAATCACACAGCATGGAAAAGCGATACCGCGCGGTTGCATTTGGGCACTTTACTGAGAATCAGGGCCTAATCGATGCGCCCATTGCCCGCCACCCTGTCGATCGCAAGAAGATGGCTGTCGTTCCTGGCGGGAAACCCTCTCAGACGGAGTGGCATGTGTTGGCGTCTTTGCGCCAGGCCACATATCTGGACGTGCATTTGCTTACGGGGCGCACCCAGCAAATCCGCGTTCACATGCATTCCGTTGGTCATCCGCTTTTAGGAGATCCCATTTATGCGCCAAACCTCAAATTTCCGGTTCGCATTCCGCGCCTGATGCTGCATGCCTATCATTTGCGTTTTTCCCATCCGACAACAGGGGAAAACATGGAAATCACGGCTCCGTTACCCGAACTTTTCACCGAAACGCTCGAGAAGCTGTCATAAAGCCGCTTTGGCGGCCTTTTTCTTTTGGCCATTTTTGCCCCAGCAGGGCCGATTATTGCCAGCATCGTTTCTCTATGATTCGCCCACGATAGAGTCGAGCTCACAGAAATGGAGGAACAGGCATGGTCAGAATGAGCGTGCTTCGCAATTATCCGGTCATTTGTGGCAACGAACAGCTCGGCCTATTGCAAAATATCACGCTGGATGAAGCGCAAAAACAGGTTCGCGCGCTGATCGTCTCTTGCGGAATCCGTGGAAAACGGGTTGTTTTGCCAGAAGACGTTTCATCTGTCGGAGATGGCTTTATTCTGGCTGTTCAAGCGCATCGGTATAAGCGCATGCACGAGATTGAATCCTGCCGCTTTGTTCGGGATTCTGCCGGTCTGCTCGTTGGCTACGTCACGGATTACGCCATCGACGAAGACTCTCTGCGCATCTTGGCCATTGAAATGAAACCGGGCCATTTTGCAGGGCGTCTGTGTGGGCACCTTTGGATGTACCAGTACACACGGCCGGACAAGCAATCGCTTGAATTGACCGTTCCTGTTTGCATGGGCAGTGAGCTGATTGGTGTAAGGGAGGAGACGGAAACATGCGAGTATCCACCATGAGAGGGATGGCCGCAGGCGGCCTGCTGGGATTGACGGTTGGCGCGGGTCTGATGATGACGCCCCAGGGCAAGCGAATGAAGCGCGTTCTGATGAAAGGCGCACCGCAGCTGGCCAGACAGGTTGCCGGTTGCTGGACAATGAAATAACCACTTCAGGCCGGTGAAGGCGCTGCATTGCGCCAACCGGCCTCTTCCAATAGATTTCCTAGAAATCGGAGGTGTTACCATGCTTGCAGCGACAAAAAAGTCCTGGTTCATCGCGATAGGATTGGCTTTGCTAGCCGTTTTCCTCTATCAAAAGCGCGCCACACTTTGGCAAATTGCCACGGTGACCGCATTCTCCGGTGCTTTTACATTGCTTCTTGCGCCGGTTTGCAGTTGGTTGGAAAGAAAAGGTTGCTCCAGTGCAACTGCCGCGATTCTTTCCATTGCGCTGCTCTTTTTGACCATCGTTATTCTGCTTTCCGCTTTTATTCCTTACCTGGTCGCGCACTCAATCGATCTGTTTCGCAGCGTGACGCCGACTATCACGAAACTTTTCTCTTATTTAGAAAACATTCTGGTGCAATATGGCGTGCAGATTGAGCAGAAGGATAAAGTGATCAATCTGCTGACTTCTTCGGCGACGGCCATCACCACACGAGTTGCTCGCGGAAGCATGGCCTTTGCTCAGCAGGCTGGCTTGATCGGCTTTTCCCTGGTGATCGCGTATTATTTGCTAAGAGAGCGTCGAATCGTCGCCAATCACCTCATTCTGTGTTTGCCCATTCATTGGAGAACGTCCTTCCTTTGCGCGCTGCTTGGCTGCAAAAACGCCGTACTGGGCTACCTGTCCGGTGTGCTCAAAACCAGTCTGTTTGTCGGCGGCGCAACGCTGCTGGGGCTTTTGCTGCTCGGGGTTCGCGATGCGTTCCTTCTGGCTTTGTTCATGGGTTTTTTTGAGGTGCTGCCGTATATTGGGCCCGTTCTGGGCGCAATCCCGATTTTGCTGGTGACGCTGCCGGAAGGCATGTATCGCGCGCTGCTGAGCTTGGGCCTGGTGATCATCGTTCAGCAAATCGAAGGGAATTTTGTCAGTCCCTACTTTACCGCCTCCAGCACCTCGATTCATCCGCTCACGGCATTGATCAGCGTATTCATACTCGGCAGTTTAATGGGCCTGTGGGGCATCGTATTGGCCATACCGCTAGTCGTCACGCTGCGCAGTGTATACTGGTCGATTCGACAAATGACCGCCCTCATGAATCGGTAAGAAAAGATTGAAACCTGCCGACTTATCGTGTATAATAGGTTCGACAAGAAGAGGGGAGGACAGCTTGCCATGATCAATTCGGATATGGGCACGCAGCAGTTCAAGACCATCAGTGAGAATCCGGACGACGCGCAGACGATTCTTCTTTGCGTGTATCACGCGCTTTCTGCGAAGGGTTATGATCCGATCACGCAGATTGTCGGGTATTTGATCAGCGGCGATCCGACCTATATTACAAGCTACCAAAATGCACGCTCACTCATTTGCAGAATCGATCGCGATGAATTGCTCGAGGAGCTCGTTCAGTTTTATCTGTCCAAGAATATCTGAGGTGTGGCATGGACAAACGAATTGTTGCCCTGGATGTGGGGGACAGGCGAATCGGCATCGCCGTCAGCGACCCGCTTGGATTGACTGCGCAGCCGGTTGAAACGTATACGCGAGTGGGATACGGTCCGGATACGCGCCGGATTGCGGAAATTGCGTCGCAATATGAAACGGATCAGATTCTATGCGGCCTTCCGCTGAACATGGACGGAACTCAGGGGTTTCAGGTCGAAAAAGTGCGTGAATTTGCAGCAAAGCTCGAAGAAGCAGGACTGCAAGTGACTTTTTACGACGAACGCATGACGACGGTCTTGGCCGAACAGGCGCTTCTTGAAGCCGATATGCGGCGCGATCATCGCAAAAAAAAGGTGGACATGGTCGCCGCTGTTATGATTTTGCAATCCTACCTTGACGCGCAACGTGCAGATTTGACACAAGGCGAGGAACCGGAAGAGGAAACAGAAGATGACGCGCTCGTGATGGAGGATGAAAACGGAGAGCAAATCCGTTTTCGGTTGGCCGCTACGATCGATTATGCGGGGGAAACATACGTGCTGCTCTCCTGCCTTGAAAGCGCCGGCGATTTTGAGCGCGATGAGAGCTTGATCATGCTCGCTACACAGGATGATGCGGGTGAACCCTGTTATCAGTCCCTGGAGGATGACGAGCTGATTGCCGCCGTTTATGATGCGTATCTTCGCCAAAGTGAAGAGGATTGATATCTGACAGTTTTACAAAGTGGACTGGAAAGGAGTGTTACCATGGCTGAATCGTTGGAAATGGAAGACGAAGAGTGGTTTGAAATCAGCGATGCCACGGGCAAGCGCTCCGCCATGCGTCATTTGGCGACGCTCAGCGTGAATGGAAAGACGTATTATCTCCTTGATGCTGTCGAGGACGATGAATCGGGCTTTTTGCTCGTGCGCGAGGACTGCACGATGGACGGTATGCAGGAATACGTGATCGCCGATGATGAACACGAGATTGAAGATGTCCTGGGAAAACTGATTGCGCATACGCTGTCGCAGATGATGGATCAAACGTGGACGGAGAAGGACGAAGTCTGTTCTTGCGGCATTAAGCATAGGCCGGGCGAATTCTGCTTCTGTGATGACGAGGATCTTTTGCAATAAAACTCTGCATGCGCTCAAAAACGGGAATTTTATGCTTGCCTTCGCCCTTTAAATCATGTATAATACATCTAAAGGCGAAGATTGAGACAATGCCCGCGTCCCAGGTTTTCGACAGAGAGAGCGGAACGTGGCTGTAATTCTGCTCCGTTAATCTGCGGGAAATTCACTCAGGAGCTTCTCTGTTGATACGTAGACAGAGACGGTTGACCCGTTATCGTGTCAAAGACCTTACCGTGTGCGAAAAAACACACGCGAGGTAAAAATTGGGTGGTACCACGAGGAATTCAGCCTCGTCCCTTTTTGTGGACGAGGCTTTTTTCTGTTAAAAGGAGGAATTTGTACGATGGATATGCATGAGCAACTGCGCAAAATCCAGGAAGACGCCCTCGCCGCGCTGGAGTCGGTTAGCGATAAAGCAAGCCTGGATGCGCTGCGTCTCAAGTTACTGGGCAAAAAGGGCGAGCTGACGTTGTTGCTGCGCTCGATGGGACAATTGCCCGCGGAGATGCGCCCGAAGGCGGGACAGATGATCAATGAAGTTCGTGAACAGCTGACCGCACGAATGGATGAACTGGACGGCAAAATCCGCAAAATTGAGCAGGAAAAGAAGCTGGCCCGTGAGGCGATCGACGTCACCGAGCCGCGCAAGCACACGCCGCTGGGCAGCATGCATCCGATTTCCCTTGTTCAGGATCAACTGCTTCAGGTGTTCACTGGCATGGGATTCGACGTCGTAGAGGGACCGGAAGTAGAGTACGATCACTTCAATTTCGAATTGCTCAACCTCCCGAAGAATCATCCCGCCCGCGATGCACAGGACACGTTCTACATCGAAGAGAACATCGTGCTGCGCACGCACACTTCCCCCGTGCAGGCGCGCACCATGCTCACGCGCAAGCCTCCGATTCGCATCGTCTGTCCCGGCCGCGTATACCGCGCCGATGAAGTCGATGCTACGCATTCTCCGGTGTTCCATCAGATGGAAGGACTCGTCATCGATCAGGATGTCACCATGTCGGACCTCAAGGGCACGCTGGATGCCTTTGCGAAGGCGCTCTATGGAGACAACGTGACGACGCGGTTCCGTCCGTCCTTCTTCCCGTTCACGGAACCGTCAGCTGAAGTCGATCTGACTTGCGTAAACTGCCACGGCAAAGGCTGCCGCGTCTGCAAGGGAACCGGTTGGATTGAGGTTCTCGGCGCGGGCATGGTCAATCCGAAGGTTTTGGATATGTGCGGTATCGACAGCCAGAAATACAGTGGCTTCGCATTTGGCGTGGGCTTGGAGCGCATTGTCATGCTGCGTTACGGCATTACGGACATGCGCGCGCTGTATGAAGGGGATGTCCGCTTCCTGTCTCAGTTCCGCGAAGACTAATGTTGGAGGTTGGAAACGATGAAAGTACCGATGCAATGGATAAAGCAATATACCGATGTGCCCGTCGATGCAAAGGAATTTCAGGAGGCCATGATCATGCATGGCACTGGAGTTGAGGGCATTGAAGATCAGTGCGAGGCAGTGCAGAACGTCGTCGTAGGCAAGATTCTCTCCGTCCGCAAACACGAAAATTCCGATCACATGGTCATCTGCGCAGTGGATGTCGGGGAAGCGGAGCCGCTGCAGATCGTGACCGGCGCGCCCAACGTGCATGAAGGGGATTTGGTGCCCGTTGCCAAGGTTGGAGCCGTTTTGCCGGGGGGAGTCAACATCAAAAAAGGCAAGCTCCGTGGCGTAGATTCTTTTGGAATGTGCTGCTCCGGCCCGGAAATCGGCGTCCCGGACTACCTGTATCCCTCCGTCGGCGACAAGGGCCTGCTTGTTTTTCATGAAGACTATGCGCCTGGCAGTGACGTGCGCCCGATCCTGGGCGTGGACGACACCATCGTCGATTTTGAGATCCTGGCGAACCGCCCGGACTGCCTGAGCGTATGGGGGGTTTCGCGTGAAGCAGCCGTGACGCTGGGCACGACGTTCCGCAAGCCCGACATTCAGTTCGAGACCGTTCCGGGCAACATGGATGATTTCGTGCATATCGATGTTCAGGATACGGATCTTTGCCCGCGCTATTGTGCCCGTATCATCAAGAATGTAAAAATCGGGCCTTCGCCCATGTGGATGCGCAAAGCGCTTCACGCAGCGGGTGTTCGCGCCATCAACAACATCGTGGATATCACCAATTACGTCATGTTGGAAACCGGCCACCCGATGCATGCTTTTGAACTGGCCAAGGTCAAGGACAAGCACATCATCGTGCGCCGGGCTTACGAGGGGGAAAAGATCGTAACGCTTGACGGCAAGGAGCGTGATTTGACGACCAACATGCTCATGATTGCCGATCAGAATAACGCAACCGGCATTGCGGGCGTGATGGGCGGCGAGGAATCGGAAATTACGGAAGAGACGACGACCGTGATGTTTGAGATTGCCGCATTCGACCGCACCAATATTCGCCTGACGACGCGTGCGCTCGGCTTGCGCACAGAGGCATCCGGACGGTTCGAGCGTGGTGTCTGCGCAGCAACGTGTCGTGAAGCCGCTGACCGCGCCTGTCAGCTCGTCAATTTGCTGGGTGCCGGTGAGGTCATCGATGATGTGTACGATTGCTACCCCCAGCCCAAGGTCGCACAAACCGTCAAGGCTTCGGTTGCGCGCATCAATGCCCGCATTGGCATGCAGGTGCCCGCAGACGAAATGGTTCGCATCCTGTCCAGCCTGGAGATGGACGTCTCTCTGGATGGCGACTGTCTGACTGTTGTGCCTCCGGCCTTCCGGGAGGACATCGAAAACGAGGCGGATCTGTCCGAGGAAGTGCTGCGCATCTATGGCTATGACCATATTCAGTCCACACTGTTGCGCGGCGAAACCGCGCAGGGTACGCGCAACGTCCACATGCAGCTTTCGGATAAGGTTCACCGGATTCTTTCGGGAAAAGGGCTTTACGAGGTGCGTTGTTTCTCCTTCATCAGCCCCAAGCTGGTGGACAAACTCGGCTTGGCTGCCGGTGACCCGCGCCTGAACCTGCTGAAAGTCACCAATCCGCTGGGAGAGGATACCAGCGTAATGCGCAGCACGCTCGTTCCGTCCATGCTCGGATGCGTGTCGCTCAATCAGAACCGCAACAACGAGAGTGCGATGCTCTATGAAATCTCGCCCATCTTCGACATCAACGGACGCAAGGAGGGCGAGCTGCCGCATGAGCGCTCCACCCTGTGCATCGGCGCCTACGGAAGCAATGTGGATTTCTATACGATCCGCGACATTGTGATGGATATGCTGAACCGTTTTGGCGTGGATTGCACGGTTGTTCCGGGCGCCGAGCCGTATCATCATCCGGGGCGCGCAGCAAAGCTTATGGCGGACGATTTCTGCCTGGCGACTGTCGGTGAGCTGCATCCGGACGCGATGGCTGCTTTTGAAATTACCAAGCGCACCGTAATTGCGGAGGTCAATCTGGAAAAACTTGCGCAGCTGCGCACCAAGATGGGCCATGTCCGCAATTTGCCGAAGTTCCCGGCGGTCACCCGCGATATTGCGTTGGTGATGGATGAAGCCACGACGGTGGGGTCCGTGCTGACCGCCATTCGCCATGCAGGCGGCGCGCTGCTGGAGCAGGCTGAGATGTTTGATATCTACCGCGGAACGCAGTTGCCTGAAGGCAAAAAATCTGTGGCGTTCTCGCTTGTTTTCCGCAATCCGGATCGCACGCTTTCCGATGAAGATGTCAACCCGGTGATGAAGAAGATCCTCGACGCCTGTGAGCATGCGTGCAACGCTACGCTGCGCCTGTAATCAGCGGACACAGGGGAGGAATTGCCATGTTTGACGAACGCATCAGCGCCAAGACCCAACGATTCGCCGTGCTCGGTGAGTCGTTGGGCCACACGTGGTCGCCTTATATCCACAATTCATTGTTCGCCGCTACTGGCCGGGACGCGATTTATCTGCCGATCACCATTGCGCGCGATAAACTGCATTCCGCCGTGGATGTGTTGCGCAGCTGCTTTTGTGGATTCAACGTCACTATTCCTTATAAGGAGCAGATCATCCCCCTGTTGGATGGGTTGGATTTGGCCTCCAAGGCATGCGGTGCGGTCAATACGGTGGAAAATCGCAATGGGCAATTGATAGGTCACATTACGGATGGACTGGGTATGCTTAAAAAAAAAAAAAAAGGTGGTGTTCCCACGCGCGGCGTTCACGCGCTCATACTGGGTGCTGGCGGGGCCGCGCGCGTGGCAGGATATGAGTTTCTCACCCGTGGCGGGCGGGTGACGTTCGCCGTGAGAAACATTGAAAAGGGAAGGACTCTGGCCCAGTCGCTTGCGGACGTAC
>CALVTV010000178.1 GCA_944363005.1 uncultured Clostridia bacterium
GAACCCTGTTGTATAGAGCGATACTTCGTGTTTCTCGCCCTGTGCCTGCTGCTTCTGTTCGGCTGCACGGGCTTCGCCCAGGCGGAGAGCGAATACAGCCGCGTTGTGGACGTGCCCGGGCGCGGTCCAATGCAGTATTACGCGCAGAACGATCCGCAATGGGCGCGCTCCCTGTATGAACCCGTGTACAGCAAAAACTACCGAATTTTTAAGAATTCCGGATGCGGCCCGACGTCCGTCGCTATGGCCATCGCCTGCCAGGTGCCCAGCGAACGCTTGCCGGAACTCATCGCCTTTGCCCGGAAGCCGGAGGAAGGGTTTCCGTATTGTGTTTGCTCGATTAACGGCTACCGCTGCGACCGGACGCATGAACTCACTTATCCGACCGCAGGCGAGGATTTTTTGTCTCATCTGCCTGTAATTTTCGCATCCTATGCAACGGGCAACAACACCAGAAGGGCTAAATACCGCACGGAGGACACCTCGACCTCCATTCTCCTGTTTCCTTCGCTGGCTGAAAGCTATGGCCTGCAATACCTTGCTGTCCGGGAATGGGAAGACGCGCGCGCTGCCATCGAGGCGGGTGCCAGCGTCATTACAACCGTCAGCCGCGGCATCTTCACGCCGGTTTCGCATTACCTGTTCCTGGCAAGCGTCGATGAGGAATGGATCTATATTCTGGACCCATATATGCGGGAAAACTACGACGAACTCGACACCAAGCACATCCTCGAAGTTGTGGAACCCGGTCTGGTCCGGGCAAAACTGTCCGATTTTGACCGGCTGGGATTCAGCGGGTATTATGTTCTAAGCGCGCAGACTCTCGACCTCCCCTGACCCACACGCTTTCATCGTCCTAGACAAAGACCTCCCGTCCGCGCCCGAAACGGAGCGCAGGCAGGAGGCCTTTTTTTGATTTCAGATAAAAACAAGCTTTGCGCAAGGGGGCTGTCTTGCTTTTTAGGCTGACGGAAGATGTTTGCCGCCATTCATGCGCGCGATTACGTAATCCACAAACCGCTTGCCCGCGTCCGAAAGCGTCACATTCCGCATTTTGACCATGCTGAAACGCACCATCAGCTTGAGATCATTGAGCGGTCGAACAGTCAATTGGTCCGACTTCGCCTCTCTCGGATATAGGCAGAAGGAGACATAGCCCGCATTGATGATCATTTCCATAGCCTGCGTCCATTCCATGCTATCCAATACAATCTGCGGCGTACAGCCCGCTTCCTGCAGCTCTTGAAACAGACTTTCCGTCACGCCGGAATCGTTGTTGAGCAATACCAATTTCTGATCGGCAAAATCGCTCAAAGAAAGCGATTTTTTGTCAACCAGCGGGTGATTTTTCCCCATCACTGCACACAGTGGCGCCTCGCGATAAAAGAGCGTTTCAAAGTTGCGCTCCTGCATCTTGCCGAAATAGAGCGCCACTTCGCCCTGATACTTGAGCATCGCTTCCCGGCAATTCTCAAGCGTAAAACTGCGCGTGGTCAGCTGAATATCCGGATTCATGCGCACAAAGCGGGAAAGGAAGTCGTTTGGAAAAAAGCCGAGCAATCCCCAGGTCATCAGCACTTCCACTCGGGTTTCCCGCTCCTCCTGCACGCGGCGCACCTCACCGCAGATAAACTCATGCTGGCGAATATAGGCCGGGGCATAGCGCAACAGGGTATTGCCCGATGGCGTCAGGCATACCCCGGTTCGCGTCCGGACAAACAGGTTGACGCCCAATTCTTCCTCCAGTTTTTCAATGGATTTGACCAGGCCGGGCGCAGAAATATACAGTCTTTTCGCCGCGCTGGTAAAACTGCCCGTGCGGCATACCTCAAGAAAGTAATGAATCTGTTTGATATCCATACCTTTACCTCAACCCACCTGGAAAACCGAAGAAGAGGCTGCGAAGCCTTCCGCTCCGCAGCCCCGAAAGGGAGTGACGTTCCAATCAGGAGGTCTTGTGGGAGAACGCCTCCATGATGCCGCCGGTGATCGCCTGGCTGTCAATCGTTGCGCCGGTGATCGCGTCCACACCGATATTCTGCGCATCGATGATGGACTGGCAGAACGCGTCGAACTGTTCCTGCGTCATGAACAGGTTCTCCTTGCCCTCGCCCAGCGTGATGGAAACAAGCTGCTTGTCCTTGATGGTGTAGATGACCTCATACGGATCATGCAGGCCGGTAACGAACACGGAGTAATCGCCATCCGCCGCTTCGGCCCACGGTGCGGAAGCGCCGCCGCCGGAAGTGGGCTTGAGTTCCGCACGGCCACCGAGCATGGTATCCACAGCGGCACGGCCGGAGCAGATCGCCTCATGCAGGTAAGTACCATTCTGGTAGAGGTTGCAGACCAGGCTGCCCAGCTCGCCCGCGGAGTAGAGGCCCTCGATGGGCTCGTTGTCCCAGGTCAGCACCTGGCCCTTGATGTTGCGGCGCGCGCCGCCGGAGCAGGCAGGCATGGACGGAACTTCTTCGATCGCGTAGAACGGAGGCGTCTGAATCTTGGCCATCGTGGTGATGTCGCGCCCGAAGTCGGTATCCTCGCCGGCATCGACCAGCGCATTGAAACGATCCACTTCCGCGCGCAGCGCAGCGGGATCGCGGCCCAGCTTCTCGGCCAGTTCCTCAATGGTATCGGCCTTGACAATCCAGCCCTTTTCAATTTCGACGCTGTTGTCTTCGGACCAGCTGTACGGATTGCGGCAGGTCACCGGCCAGCCGATCCAGTTGTTGACCATCGGCTGCGCCTTGCGGCAATCGTCGTCGAAGATGATATGGACGGGCTGAGAGCGATAGATCGGCACGTCCACATAGCGGCCGTGGCTGTAATACTTCATGTGCTGGCGCTGATAGGTGTCCGCCTCGTTGTAGTAACGGGTGGAGTCCGCCGCAACTTCCATCCACGCGCCGTGCGCCATGTAGAACTGACGGATGAACGTCGTCTCAAACTCCGGAACCTTGATGCCGTGGAAATAACCACAGGGCATGCACTGACCGTCCATATGCCAAAGCTGCGCGCCGATGGCCATCTGCATCTTGACGCCGTCGCCCGTAACGTAGGGAGAGCCGGCATTGTAAATGCGGTCGCCGCCGTTGAAGTCGCGATACATCTGCATGTCGCCTTCGTAGCCGCCCGTCGCCAGCAGAACGCCCTTATTGGCCTTGACGTAAATCACGCTGCCGTCCGGCTTCTTGACGCCGACGCCTTCGACCTTCTTGGTGATGGCATCCTGCACCAGGCAGATGACCTGATGCGAATAGTTCGGCTTCGCGCCGCGATACTCGGCCGCCTTGGCAAAGCCGTTCCAGCAGCCGCCGTTCTCAAAGGGCTTGCCGCCGTTCTTGTCGCGGAAGTGGCCCGTCGCGCCGACGAAGTCCGCGCCCGGAAGCAGCGGGAACTCGACGAGCAGCGTGCCCCAGCGCAGTGCGCCGCCGCCGGAATAACCGACTTCATAGCCCACCGGCTCCAACGCGCCCTGAATCCACTCCAGGTCGGTCGCGAACTCATTGGTCAGCCAGTTGAAGTCCTCCTCGGGAAGGACATGCGGCTCGTTGAGTGCGCGCATGTAGGTGCGGAACGTCTCAATATCGTCCTTCTGCACGAAGATGACGCACTGGCCGGAAGCGATCGCCTGGCCGCCCGCGTTCTCCTCGTCGGACTTATCGTAAATGACCACATCGACGTTCGGGTCAATTTCGACCGCCTCGATGTACGCCGCCGTGCCCGCCATGCCGTATCCGCAAATGACAATGTCGTGCTCTTCGTCCCAAGTCACGTTCTGGCTGGCCACGCACCAGCTGCTCGAGTTCTTGTACTGCGGCTTTTCCTCTTCCGCAGCCGCCTGGCCCATCAGTCCGCTGGCAAGCAGGCCGACGCCCGCTGCGCTCATGGCCGCGCCTTTGAGAAACTCTTTGCGCGACATATTCTTTGCCATGTGGTATTCCTCCCTTTCAATTCATCCGCTTTGGGCAAACCACCTTCCGGGCCGCCCTTCTTGATAGAATTATATCACACACAGCTTATCAGCGGCAACACCCCACGCCCAGTGCTATTTGATACAATGATAACTAACAGTTTATACATTTTAGCGCTTTTTACGAATTTTTAACTCATTCGCCGTGAATATCCGCTCATTTTCGAGATAATTCCATGCTTTTCGCCCTTGTTTATCGAAACCGGTTCCTTCCGATGTAAACAAAAAATATACGCACATTCGTAACAAAAGTGCAGAGAAGGGCTCACTCTTCCGTCACGCGCACATTTTCCCGGCCAAACGTCTCGAATACGCGGTTGAGATTCTTCTTGGCCTGCTCGCGCGCAGCTTCCTGCGCCGCAAGGATCGCCTGATCTGACTCGGCCACCGTGCCTTCGATCGCCGCGCGGAATGTGCAGGGATATCCAGCCGCCTCGCTGAGCGCCTGCGCCACCAGCTCGTTCTTATCCTGTATGGAGAGCATCCGGACATATGCCCCGCCCGTCGCGCGTTCATACACCAGGGTGAACTGTCCATTCTGCGCGCCGCTCAGGCGCCCAAAGCGCAGCATGCCGAACAGCTGGGGCTTTTGTTTGAGCTTCTTGAGGGCTTCCTGCCAGATGCGCTCCGCGTCCGGGTCCGGCCCTTCCGGCGCCTTTTCGACCTTCGGCGCTTTTTTGGATGTGGGAGCTGCAACCGCCTGCGGAGCCGCCGCCTGAACGACCACGCCCTCGCGCAATTTGCGCTCCAGCTCACCCACACGCGCGACGAGCGCCTCCAGCTCCAGCGTTTCCTCCGGTTCGCAGGCCCGCAGCGCCGCCGTTTCAAGCGCAAAACGGGGCTGCGCCGCCCACTTCATGTCCGTCTCGCTCGCCAAAAAGAGGTCGAGCATGCGCATCAACCGCGTGTGCGACGTGCGCCGTGCCTGCTGCACATAGGCAAGCGCGTCCTCCTGCGTGGTGTCCAGCAGGTCGGCGGCCTGCGCCTCGCCGCAGACATCCGCGAGCATCAGCGCCCGCAGATGCGCACTCACATCGCGCACAAAGACCTGCACCTCGCGCCCCATGCGCATCATCTCGTCGATCATCGTCAATGCGCCCGCGGCGTCCGCGCTGATGAGCTTGTCCGCAAACGCAAAGAGAAATCTCCGATCCGACGCGCCGAGCACGCGCAGCACCAGCTCTTCCGTCAGCCCCTGCCCGTCCTCCTGCGCGTAGCCCAGGCACATGTCCATGATCGACCAGGCGTCGCGCATGCCGCCTTCCGCCGCGCGGGCAATGCGCGTGAGCGCGGCCTCCTGCGCGGTAATGCCTTCCGCCTCGACGGCGACCTTCATGCGCGCAACGATCTGATCCATCGGAATGCGGTGGAAGTCAAAGCGCTGGCAGCGCGAGAGAATCGTCGCCGGCAGTTTCTGCGGCTCCGTCGTCGCGAGGATGAACACCACGTAAGCCGGCGGCTCTTCCAGCGTCTTGAGCAGCGCGTTGAACGCGCCCGCGGAGAGCATATGGACCTCGTCGATGATGTACACGCGATAGCGCCCGGTTTGCGGCGGATACTTGACCTTTTCGCGCAGGTCGCGGATTTCGTCGACGCCGTTGTTGCTGGCCGCGTCGATTTCCAGGATATCCAGACTGCTCTCCGCCGAAAGTGCCTGGCAGGTTGCGCATTTTCCGCAGGGATCGCCGTTTTGCGGCTGCTCGCAGTTCACCGCCCGGGCAAAGACTTTGGCCGTCGAGGTCTTGCCCGTGCCGCGCGTGCCGCAGAAGAGATAGGCATGCGCGATGCGTCCACTCATCACCTGCGAGCGCAACGTCTTGATCACGGCCTCCTGGCCCACAAAATCCTCAAACCGCGCCGGACGGTAACGGCGGTACAGCGCCTGATATCCCATGATTCTGCCTCCATGCTGCATACAACTCTACCGATAGCATAGCACAAAACCGCCCGCTTGACAACCTCGCGGCAAAAACGCTTTTCCTTCCCCGCGCGCCGTGGTATAATAAGAAAAAACACGCTGAAGGAGAGATTGCCATGCGCGCTTATGAACGTTTGCTCCAATACGTAAAGGTCCACACGACCTCCGATCCCGCTTCCAAAACCGCGCCCAGTTCCGCCTGCCAGCTCGATCTGGCCCGCCAGCTTGTCTCTGAGATGACGGCGCTGGGCCTTGAGAACGCCCACGTGGACGATTATGGCGTCGTCTACGGCTGGCTGCCTGCCACGCAGGGCTGTGAAGACGTGCCCGCGCTGGGCTTCATCGCGCACATGGACACCTCGCCCGATCTCTCCGGCGAAAACGTGAAGCCCCAGCTCATCCCGAATTACGACGGCGGCGACGTGTTGCTCGCCGGAAGCGGCCATGTGCTCAGTCCCGCGGCCTTCCCCGGGCTTGCCAAGCTCAAGGGCATGACGCTCATCACCACGGACGGCACGACGTTGCTCGGCGCGGACGACAAGGCGGGCATCGCAGAGATCCTCACCGCCGTGGAATCCGTAATCGCCTCCGGCGCGCCGCATGGCCGCCTGTGCATCGCCTTCACGCCGGACGAGGAAGTCGGCGCGGGCGTGGATCACTTCGACGTCGCCAAGTTCGGCGCGGCGGCTGCGTACACCGTCGACGGCGGCGAAGAGGGCGAAATCGCCTACGAGACGTTCAACGCCGCGGCCGTGAGCGTGACGGTCACGGGCCTGAGCGTGCATCCCGGCTCCTCCAAGGACACGATGATCAACGCCGCGCTGGTCGCCATGGAGTTCAACGCGCTGCTGCCCGCGGCGGACATTCCGCGCCTGACCGAGGGATACGAGGGCTTCTTCCATCTTTGCGACATGCAGGGCGATGTGGAACACGCCCAGCTGCATTACATTCTGCGCGACCACGACCGCGCCAGCTTCGAACTGCGCAAAAAAATGCTCCATCACGCAGAAAAGACGCTCAACGAGCGCTATGGCCGTCCGGTCGTCGCCGTGGATATCCAGGACAGCTACTACAACATGGCCGAAAAGCTGACCGACCATATGGACCTGATCGAAAACGCCAAGCACGCCGCCGAACTGGCGGGCATGAAGCCATTCTGCGAGGCCGTGCGCGGCGGCACGGATGGTTGCCGCCTGTCCTACATGGGCCTGCCGACGCCGAACCTGTGCACCGGCGGCTTCGCCTATCACGGCCGGTTCGAGCACATCGCCGTCGAGAGCATGGATCGCTGCGCCAGGATGATCGAGCTGCTGATGACCACCGTGCGCTGAGGCAAATCTGTAACCCGTTGCCGTCAATCCGATCAAACCACAGAGGCTCCGCTTTTACAGCGGGGCCTCTTCTTCATAGACCAGCAAATCCCCCGGCTGGCATTGCAGTTCGCGGCAAATTGCGTTGAGCGTTTCCAGGCGGATGGCGCGCGCCCGTCCGTTTTTGAGGATGGACAGATTGGCCATGGTGATGCCCACGCGCTCGGAGAGCTCCGTCAGGCTCATCTTGCGCCGGGCGAGCATCACATCCAAATCGACACGAATCACGCTGCTCGCCTCCTTACACGGTCAGGTCGCTCTCTTGCTGAAGCGCCTGCGCGCGCCGGATGAGCAGCGCCAGCGCATGCGCCATCAGCGCAATAAACGCGAACAGGAACGCCAGCAGAGCCAGGTAAATCATGGGCAACAGTGTCTCCCCCAGCAGCAGACGGATTAACACCACCCCGGCAGCGATCACTGCGGTACTCACGGCAAAGCACCGAGCAATACGAGCCATAGCCCGCCCGTTTTGCTCGGTGAAGGCCGTATCCGTCTTGAGCCGGCCGCACAGGCCGAAGAACGTCACGAGCGCCACGATGCACAGCGTGCTCACTGACAGCAGCGTAGCAAAGCCCACCACGCATGCCCAAACCACCAGCATCGCATGATCCCCCAGCGCAAGGGACAGCCACATCCCGCCAAACATGCCAACGCTCACCGCAAACAGCGTGCCCAGAACACCCGCGGCCACGGTGACCGCCTGCAAAGCGCTACATACGGGAATCACATTGTCCTTTTCTGTTTTCATGTTCCTCACCTCGGG
>CALVTV010000179.1 GCA_944363005.1 uncultured Clostridia bacterium
TCCTTCCCTGCATGGGATGCGAGCAAACAGGCCAGCTGCGGAAAGTAGAGCTGCACGAGGTAACGCGTTCGGTCTTCTACGCTCCGCAATACGTCGCCATATCAATGGGCTTCTTCGAGGACGAGGGGCTGGAAGTGTCCATCACGACATCGGGCGGGTCGGATAAGGCAATGACCGCGCTGCTTGCCGGGCAGGCGGATATCTGTCTCGCCGGGCCGGAAACCGGCGTTTATGTCGTGAACGAAGGCAAGGCGGACCATCCGATTATTGTCGGCCAGTTGACCAAGCGCGACGGATCGTTCCTTGTGGGCCGCGAGGATGAGCCGGACTTTACGTGGGAATCGCTCAGGGGCAAGTCGATCATCGGCGGACGTGCAGGCGGCATGCCGCTCATGACGCTCGAATATGTGCTTAAATCTCATGGCCTTGAACCCGGCGTTGATGTGGAAGTGATCGACTCGATTCAGTTCAATCTGATGGGCGGCGCGTTCGAAGGAGGCATGGGCGATTATGTGACGCTGTTTGAGCCGACTGCGACTGAGTTTGAGCGCGCCGGCAAGGGCCATATCGTGGCCAATGTCGGCCTTGCTTCGGGCGAAGTGCCGTATACCGTCTATCTCGTCAGCCAGTCGATGCTTGCGGAGGACGAGGCGTTTGTGGAGAGCTTTCTGCGTGCCATCTACCGCGCCCAATGCTGGATTGCAACAGCGACCGACCGCGAGGTGGCCGAAGCCATGGAGCCCTTTTTCCCGGATGCCTCCATCGACAGCCTCATGATCGTCGCAAACAGCTACCGCGCCACCGATTCCTGGAAATCGGACCCGATCATGCAGGAGGAGGATTATGCGCGTCTGCTGGATATCATGGAGGAAGCGGGCGAGTTGAACGCCAGACCGGACTTTGCGTCGCTGGTCGACAACAGTATTGCGGAACGAATTGTAGCCGAAGAAAAGTGAAGCGCTGCGCCGCGGGCCGGGGTTATGCCTCGGCCCGCATGTTTTTGATGAGGGAAAGCATCAGCCCCGTGCCTGCCCCGCACACAAACCCAAGCAGGATATCGGACAGAAAGACCAGGCTCAGGCTGAATTCCCGTTCCAATATTGAAAATACAAGATAAGAAAACACAACGTACAGTCCGCCGCCCAGGCCGCCAAAGAGCCAGCTTCGCTCCGAAATCGCTTTGGCGGCAAGATAGCCGGCCAGTCCGGCCGAAAGCGCCTTGATGACGGAATTGACCGCGCGAATGGTTCCCGTCTGCATCACGCCCCACTTGAGCAAAAACGCAAATATGAGTACAAGCAGTGCCGTGACGATGCAGGCGAGAATCGCGCTGCGTGTGCAAAGCAGAAGCGGCGTCGGCGCGCTGTTGCGGCTTTTCCTGCGTTTCTTCATCCGTATACACCCCCTCGTAGTATTCACTATATACGGGGTGGCAAAAAAATATGCCTGCAACAATTTGTCGCAGGCATGAATGGTTCCCCGAATTATTTGGTTTCCGTCACTTCTTCGGTCAGGTTGTTTTCCACGCCGGTATCCTCCACCTGAGAGACGGCGCCGCGGGCAAACACAAGTTTGACCTTGTCGGGCCCCACGGAAAGGATGATTACATCGTCGCGCACGGAGCTGATGGTTCCGTAAATGCCGCCAATGGTGCGAACCCGATCTCCCGGCTTGAGCGCAGCCAGCATTGCTTTGATCTTCTTGTCGCGCCGGCGCTGCGGGATAATCATGATGGCGAACATGGCGATGATCAGGATGATAAAGATGCCGTAAGTCGAGAAGAAATTTACCGTATCAGTACCCATGAAGCGAAGTCCTTAACCTTTCAAATGTATTGGTATCAGTATATAGGAAACCACAACCGCCGTCAAGTGCAGAATATTGCCTGCCGTGCAGCCGTGGCCGCCGATTTCCCCAAAACAAGGCAAAACATGCGGGGCGCAGCCCCGCATGTCTCTCGCGCTTACTTGCCGATCAGATCGCCCATGTTACAGACCGTACGCCGCGTGCTGCGAACCAGCCGGCGGCCGTCCCGCATCATCCTGCGGGGTACGTCCGGATACAGGGAGCCGATTGCAGTAAGCGTGATCGCAGCGCCGGCAATCACGCCGAGACCCATCGCAAAAGACCGCATATTCTCACCTCGCCTTTCATGCTGCGCTACGCAAATAGTTTCGCACGTCCGGCGATGAAGTATTCGCGCTTATTCTGCCTTTTTCTTCTTGCGGTAATCGTCTATGGCCGCCTTGACGGCTTCCTCGGCGAGCACGGAGCAATGGATCTTCTGTGGCGGCAGACCCTCAAGCGCCTCGACAACAGCGGCATTGGAAAGCTGCAGCGCCTCCTCCACGGTCTTGCCCTTTATCATCTCTGTCGCCATCGATGACGTGGCCACTGCAGCGCCGCAGCCGAACGTCTTGAATTTCACGTCCTCAATGACGCCGGTCTCGTCGTTGATCTTCAAAAACATCTGCATGATGTCACCGCACTTGGCGTTGCCTACCGTGCCGATGCCGCTCGCATCCGGGATCTCGCCCACGTTGCGCGGATTTTCAAAGTGGTCCATGACCTTTTGGGTATACATTGTTAATTTCCTCCATGATATAGCGGCGACATGTCGCGCAGTCGTTTTGCCACTTTGGGCAGCAGGTCCAGCACATAATCGATCTCCTGCTCGGTTGTGAACTCGGAAAGCGTCAGCCGGAGCGAACCGTGCGCCACCTCGTGCGAAAGTCCCATTGCGAGCAGTACGTGCGACGGATCAAGCGAACCGGATGTGCACGCCGACCCGCTGGAAGCGGCGACGCCGTTAATGTCGAGCATGAGCAGGATGGACTCGCCCTCGATATACCGAATACTGAAGTTGACGTTGCCCGGCAGCCTGTCGGTCGGGTGACCGTTGAGCTTGACATCCGGAATGGCAGCCGGTATACCTGCAATCAGCCTGTCAC
>CALVTV010000180.1 GCA_944363005.1 uncultured Clostridia bacterium
GAAGCGGTTGAAATCGCACTACCGGGGGAAAATCATGTGCGTCTTCGGTTGATCGACAGTGTGGGCTATCTCGTGGACGGCGCATTGGGGACCCAGGAAGGCGAAGCCATGCGGATGGTGCATACGCCCTGGCGTGAGGAAGAGATTCCCTTTGAGGAAGCTGCTGAGATTGGAACCCGAAAGGTCATCGGAGAACATTCGACGATCGGTTTGGTCGTTACGACGGACGGAAGCGTCACGGAATTGCCGCGTTCAGCCTACGTTCCGGTTGAGGCGAGGGTAATTCAGGAATTGAAGGCACTTGGTAAACCCTTCGCCGTGCTCCTGAATACGGAGAATCCTTCGTCTGGCAAAGCGCAGAGCCTGCGCAAAGCGTTGGAGAACGAGTATGCCGTGCCGGTGATTGCGCTCAATGTCGCTCAGATTGAAGAGGAAGACATTCAAAATGTGCTCGAACAGGTGCTCGGTCAATTCCCTGTGATTCAGATGAATATTCAAACGCCGGAGTGGCTCAGCGCGCTGGACACGGAACACTGGCTTATGAAGAGTTTGCTTCAAACGCTGGAAAGCGCGACGCCAGCAAGCCTTAAAATGGGAGAAGCTGACGCATTCATTGAATCCCTTGCTCAGAACGCATATATTGATAGCGCCACTGCGAAGAGCATGGGACACGGCAACGGAGAAGTCAGCGCGCAACTGGTGCTTCAGGACGGACTGTTCAATCAGATTCTTGCTGAGCAATGCGGCACAGAGATTCGCGACGACGCGCACCTGCTCTCGCTATTGTGCGAACTGGTTGCCGCGAAAAAGGAATATGACCACGTTGCGCAAGCGCTCCGGTCGGTACGGGAAACAGGATATGGTCTGGTTGCCCCTCTCGTGGAGGAAATGACGCTTCAGGAACCGGAGATCATGAAGCAGGGGGGACGCTTTGGCGTTCGACTACGGGCAAGTGCGCCGAGCTTGCACATGATTCGCGTCGATATTCAGACGGAAGTTTGTCCTGTCGTCGGCACAGAGCAGCAATCAGAGGAACTGGTTCGTTATCTCATGGAGGGATTTGAACAGGATCCGCAAAAACTTTGGCAAAGTAATCTCTTTGGAAAACCCCTGTCGGACCTTGTTCGGGAGGGTCTCTCCAATAAACTGATGCATATGCCGGCGGATACGCAGCTCAAAGTGCAGCAAACGCTGGGCAAAATCATCAACGAAGGTACAGGCGGCATGATTTGTATACTGCTGTAAAACGTATATCCTCAATATAAAAACAAACTATCGGTCTGTTTATGATTTCAGACCGGTGGTTTGCTTTTGTGTCGCTCAAAAATGTGTGGATATGCGGATAAATAGCAGGCGAAAGAGAAAAAACTAACAAGCAAAAATCGCACAATCTTTGTTTTCTTTTCGACGGTTTCATGTTATAATGTAGCGTAACATTTTATTTCAAGTTTCTTGTGTGCTTGAAAGCGAAGGGAGGAACCTGTCTGTGGCTATTACCCAGACATTTGGCGGCGGCGTCCATCCCCGCGAGATTGGAAATGGAAAAACAGCAACCCAATCTCTGCAGATCGTGAACGCGGCTGCTCCAGCTCGTGTAACGATCGCGATGGTTCAGCACGGAGGCGCCCCTGCGGTATGCTGCGTGAAGCCGGGCCAAACGGTCAACATGGGCCAGGTCATCGGCGAGGCGCAGGGCTTTATTTCTGCGCCGGTTCATGCATCCGTATCCGGCAAGGTCGTTGCTGTTACTACCTGCACCATCGCCAGCGGAAAGAGCGTTCCCGCCGTGGTGATCGATAACGATTACGAAGACCGGTGGGACAATTCTGTGCGCCCCTGTGAGCGCGTGGATGCGCTGTCCCCGCAGGAGATCGTCGCCATCGCTGCCCGTTGTGGCATCGTGGGTCTCGGCGGCGCGGCATTTCCTACGGCTGTCAAACTGGATACATCCAAGGCAGAGAAGAAGCCGGATACGCTCGTTGTCAATGGCAGTGAGTGTGAGCCGTACCTGACGAGCGATCATCGCCTGATGGTGGAAAATGCTGCTCAGATTATCGACGGCATCCGACTGGCTATGAAGGCAAGCGGTACAACGCGCGCTTTGGTAGGCATTGAGGATAACAAACCCGATGCCGTTGAGGCAATGCGTGCTGCGGCGGGAGACGGTATTGAAATCGTTGCGCTGCCGGCAAAGTATCCTCAGGGCTTTGAAAAGATGTTGATTTACGCACTGACGGGACGGAAAGTGCCCAATGGTGCGCTTCCTATTGCTGCGCAATGCGTGGTGCTCAACGTGGCAACCTGTGCGGCTCTGTCTGCGGCGGTGCGCGAGGGCAAGCCGATTATCGATCGCGTTGTCACGTTTGCCGGCCGTGTAGCCAAGCCCTGCAACCTGCGCGTGCGCATCGGCACGTCGCTGATGGATCTTCTCGATGAAATCGGCGGTTTGACGGAAGGGGTGCGCAAGCTGATCGTGGGCGGTCCCATGATGGGCAACACCGTTGCATCTTTGAACCTGCCGATCACCAAGAATTTCGGCGGGTTTATTGCGCTTGGAGAAAAACCTATGCCCGCGGATGAGACAGCATGCATTCGTTGCGGCCGCTGCACGCGCGCTTGCCCCATGCAGCTGATGCCCGCGAAGATCGATACGCTTGTACGTCGTGGAAATTACGAGGGCGCGATTGCGGCCGGCGCGATGAACTGTATGGAATGCGGCTCCTGTACGTATGTGTGTCCGGCCAAGCGCCAGCTGACGCAGAGCTGCCGCGTGGCCAAGGCCATCGCCAGAAGCAAAAAGTCTTAACTGATATACGGAGGAACGTGAAAATGTCTAAGTATGTGGTTTCATCTTCTCCGCATCTGCGCGATCATGTGACAACTCGGAGCATCATGCAGGATGTCTGCATCGCCATGCTGCCGGCCTGTGCAGCGGGCGTGCTTTTCTTTGGGTATCGTTCCGCTGTGATCATCGCATTGTCTGTCGCGGCTGCGGTTTTGAGCGAATGGTTCTATTGCAAGGCAGCTCATCAGAAGAGCACCATCGGTGATTTCAGCGCTGTGGTTACGGGCATGCTGCTGGCCATGAACCTGCCGGCGACGGTGCCGTATTGGATGCCGGTTGTCGGTTCGGTGATTGCTATTTTGCTGTGCAAGATGATTTTCGGCGGCATTGGCCAGAACTTCATCAACCCCGCCTTGGCTGCGCGTGCGATTCTGGCGCTTTCCTGGGCGAGCATGATGAACACGTTTGCTACGCCTGCCTTTGGCAATCTGGTGGGAGTGGACGCTGTTGCTTCCGCGACGCCGATCTCCGGTGCTGCCGCCGCGGATTTCTCCCTTGTTCA
>CALVTV010000181.1 GCA_944363005.1 uncultured Clostridia bacterium
ATCGTCACCGACGGCATCACCATCGGCAGCTTCACGCGAAACAGCGTTTGCAGGCCGGTCGCTCCGTCGATGCTCGCCGCCTCGATCAAATCGCCCGGCACGTTCTGCAGGCCCGCGATGTAGATAATCATCATGTAGCCGATCTGCTGCCAGCACATCAGGATAATCAGGCCCCAGAAGCCGTAGCGCGCATCCAGCGCCAGCAGCGGCAGGCCCAGGTTGGTCAAAATGCCGTTGAGCAGGATCTGCCAGATATAGCCCAGCACGATGCCGCCGATCAGGTTGGGCAGGAAGAACACCGTGCGGAAGGCGTTGGTGCCCTTGAGGCCGCGGGTGAGCGCCAGGGCGAGCATGAAGGCCAGCACGTTGATGAGGATGGTCGAGACGATGGTGAACTTCGCCGTAAACCAGAACGCATCCACAAACGTCGCGTCGGCAAACACCTTGATGTAGTTGTCAAAGCCGACGAACGTCGTGCGGCTGATGGTGGTGAACTTATGGAAGGAGAGATAGATGCCCCAGATGAACGGCCAGACAAAGCCGATGATGAACGCGGCCAATGTCGGGAGCAGAAACACCGGCCAATACTTGCGGATCGCTTTTTCCATGACGGACATTCCTCCCGTTCTCGTGTTGGCAGTCTGCAAAAGCGCACAGTGCGCCGCGCGGCTTTTGCAGACTGTCGAAATCAAAAACGGAGGGCAGGCGGACATCCCGCCCGCCCTCCCGGGCTTTAGCGTATCACTCGAGCATCTGGTACTCGGACGCCCAGCCATCCACAAACGCGGAGACCACAGCATCCCAGTCGCCGGTGCCGGCCGCGTAAGCGGTCAGCGCGGAGCCCAGCGCATTCTTCCACTCCTCGGACGGGATCGTGGAGAACGCCCAGGACACCGGAACCTTGCCCGCGGCGGTCATCTCGTTGTTGATCTTCATGAAGCCGTTGGTGCCCTCATACTCGCCGGTGAACGTGTCAAACGGCACGACGAAGCCCATGTCCTGGGACATGCTCTTGCGGCCCTCGTCAGAGGTGATGACCCACTCCAGGAACGCGAGCGTCGCCTGAATGTCCTCTTCGTCGGCCAGCGCGTTCACGCACCAGAAGTTCTCGGTGCCGGAGCACAGGCCCTGGTTCTCTTCGCCTTCCACGCCGATGTAGATCGGGAGCATGGTCACGTTCTCCGCGCCCAGCGCCTCGCTCACGCTCGCCCACTCCCAGGAGCCGTTCTGATAGAACACGGCCTTGCCGTTGATGAACTCGTTGCGGGCGTCGTCGCCGGTCTTGGAGGCCAGCAGCGTCGGATCGCAGGTGGAATCGGTGATGTACAGATCCCAGATCTGCTTGTAGTTGTCAAGGTAGGTGCCCGCGATTTCGCGCTTCAGGTTCACGCCGTCCGCCTGATACTCGTAGTAGATCGGCAGGTTGGCCAGGTGAGTCTTGTAGCGCCAGTCGGAGGAGCCGTCCATGCCGGCGGACGCAAACGCGCCGTCGATGCCCAGCTCGTCCTTGCGGGCCTGGATGTCATCGGCCACTTCCTTGAGCTTGGCAAAGGAGGTGATGTCCTCCGCCTTGTAGCCGGCCTTCTCCAGCAGCGCCGTGTTGGCAATCAGGCCGTAGCTCTCGATGCAGTAGGCGATGGCCATCACGCCGTCCTCGTCGATGAGCGCGTAGTTGTCGGAGGTCAGGTGCTCGTAGAGCGCGCTCTCGGACAGGTCATAGCAGTAGTCCTTCCAGTTCGCCAGGCCGACCGGGCCGTTGACCTGGAACAGCGTCGGCGGATCGCTCTTTTCGATCTCGCTCATGAGCGTCGTCTCGTAGTTGCCGGACGCCGCCGTCACCACCGTCACCGCCACGCCGGTCTGCTCGGTGTAGAGCTTGGCCAACTCCTGCCACTGATCATTCTGCTCGGGCTTGAAGTTCAGGTAGTAGACGGAACCCTCGGCGGACGCCGTCATGGCCAGGCACAGGCAAACCGTCAGCGCCAGAACCAAAGCAACGATTTTCTTCATGGTAAAAGTCTCCTTCCGATTGATGATATTCTGTACGGGAATCTCGCGCTTTCCCGCATGCAGCGAAACAGCGTTGCGCAACCCTGCCGGAAACGTTTCCGGAAACGGTTACGACAACCACAAGATTATTATAGAATGCTTGTGCACCTTTGTCAATACCTGATTAACAAACTTCGAAAATATGCGGCACAATGAACGAACCCCCCCTGTTCTCCCGCCCCGTTCCTTCGGATCGCGCTAAAATAACGCCAATTTCCGGGCTCTGATTGAATTTTCGGAGGTATTCAGATATAATAGATAGGTTGAAATACCCCATATCAGAGTATATACCGATTCGGAGGCATGCATACATGAAACTTGGCGTCGTCGGACTGCCCAACGTGGGCAAATCCACCCTGTTCAACGCGATCACGAAGGCGGGCGCGGAAGCCGCCAACTATCCTTTCTGCACCATTGAACCCAACACAGGCATGGTCTGCGTGCCGGATGGGCGGCTTGACCAACTGGCCGACATGTACCACCCCAAGAAAAAGACCCCCGCGGTCATCGAATTCGTGGACATCGCGGGCCTGGTCAAGGGCGCCAGCCACGGCGAGGGCCTGGGCAACAAGTTCCTCTCCCATATCCGCGAGTGCGACGCCATCGTGCACGTCGTTCGCTGCTTTGAGGACCCGGACATCATCCGCCACGCGGACAGCCTCAATCCCCAGCACGACATCGAGACCATCAGCCTGGAGCTGATCGCCGCCGACCGCGAAACCGTCGCCAAGCGGGCCGAGCGCGCCGCCAAGGTGCTCAAGAGCGGCGAGAAGAAGTTCGCCGAGGAAGCGGAGCTGGGCGCCAAACTTCTCGCGCATTTGGACGAGTTGCAGCCCGCGCGCACCTGCCCGATGACCGATAAGGAACGGGAAATCGCCCGCGAGTGGTTCCTGTTGACGACCAAGCCGGTGATCTACGCCTGCAACATCAAGGAGGACGACCTGGGCAAGGACGAGGACACCATCCCCGGCATCCTGGACGTGAAGGCCATCGCCGCGCAGGAGAACGCCAAGGTGCTGGTCATCTCCGCGAAGATCGAAGAGGACATCGCGCAGATGGACGACGAGGAAAAGCAGATGTTCCTCGAAGAGCTGGGCATCGGCCGCAGCGGCCTGGACCGGCTGATCACGGAGTGCTATGACCTGCTGGGCCTGATCTCCTTCCTGACGGCGGGCGCGGACGAGTGCCGTGCCTGGACGATCAAGCGCGGCACCAAGGCCCCGCAGGCCGCCGGCAAGATCCATAGCGACTTTGAGCGCGGCTTCATCCGCGCGGAGATCGTCTCCTTTGCCGACCTGATGGAAAACGGCTCCATGACCGCCTGCAAGGAAAAGGGCCTTGTGCGCAGCGAAGGCAAGGACTACGTCATGCAGGACGGCGACATCACCCTCTTCCGCTTCAACGTGTAACGCCCATATGAAAGGAGTTGTCCCCATGGCAAACCCGCATGCACTTTCCTGCCTGCCCACGGCCCGCAAAATCCACGAGGATCTGTTCTACGTGGGCGCCAGCGACCGGCGCATCACGCTCTTTGAAAACGTGTTTCCCGTCGCCCACGGCGTCTCCTACAACGCCTACCTGCTTCTCGACGAAAAGACCGTGCTCTTTGACGCGGTGGACCGCGCCGTTTCCGGCACGTTCTTTGAAAACCTCGGCGCCGCGCTGGGCGGCCGGGCGCTCGACTACCTGGTCATCCATCACATGGAGCCGGACCACTGCGCGACCATCGCCGAGGTGATCGCCCGCTATCCGCAGGTGACGCTGCTGTACTCCAAGGGCGCGGAGGCGATGCTGCGCCAGTTCTTCGGCTTTGATCCCGCCGGCCACGGCCGCGCCGTCAAGGAGGGCGAGGAGCTTTGCACCGGCCGCCATACCCTGCGCTTTGTGATGGCGCCGCTGGTGCACTGGCCCGAGGTCATGATGACCTACGACGCGACGGACAAGACGCTCTTCTCCGCCGACGCCTTCGGCACGTTCGGCGCGCTGGACGGCAACCTCTACGCCGACCAGCTGCCCTTTGAAGCCGAGTGGCTGCCCGAGGCCCGCCGCTATTACTGCAACATCGTCGGCAAGTACGGCAAGCAGGTGCAAAACGCGCTGGCCAAGGCCGCCAAGCTGGAGATTGAAACCCTCTGCCCGCTGCACGGGCCCGTCTGGCGGGCGAACATCGGCTGGTTTGCCGACAAGTACGACCTGTGGAGCCGCTATGTGCCGGAGGACGCGCAGGGTGTGCTCGTCGTCTACGGCTCCATCTACGGCGGTACGGAGAACGCAGCCGCTTACCTGGCCGCGCGCCTGTCCGAGGGCGGCATTGCCAACGTGCGCATGTACGACGCCTCGCGCACGGACGCAAGCGTGCTGGTGGCGGAGGCCTTCCGTTGCAGCCATATCGTGCTGGCGTCCGTGACCTATAATCTCGACCTGTTCACGCCGGTGAAGAACCTGCTGACCGATCTTGCCGCCCACAACCTGCAAAACCGCAAATTCGCGCTGATCGAAAACGGCACCTGGGGCCCGGTTTCCGGCAAGCGAATGGGCGAACTGATGGCCGCCATGCCGGGCATGGAACAGGTCGGCGAAACCGTCACCCTGCGCTCCGCCCCGAACGCGGCCACCGGCGAGGCGCTCAACGCGCTGGCCGATGCCCTGCTCGCCTCCCTGCGCGAGAGCCGGTAAACATGCGCAGACGGCAGGGGGCTCTGACGTTTGCGGCAAAAGAAATCTTCAGGAGGGTTTCCCTTGTTGATCCAGGAAATTGATCGGGACAAAAAGCAGTTTCTCCCCCTCCTCTTGCTGGCCGACGAACAGGAAAGCATGATCGACCGCTACCTGGAGCGGGGCAAACTGCTCGTGCTCCTGGATCCCGATGTCCGGTGTGAATGCGTTTTGACCGACGAAGGAAACGGCATCCTCGAAATCAAGAACCTCGCCACCGTCCCCGCCTTTCAGCGGCAGGGCTACGCGCGTGCGCTCATCGAATGGGTCGCCCGAACGTACCGCTCCCGCTATACTACGCTGCAAGTGGGCACAGGCGACAGCCCGGCGACGCTTCCCTTCTATGAGAAGTGCGGCTTTGTCCGTTCGCACTGCGTCAGGAACTTTTTTACCGATCACTATGACCATCCCATATGGGAAAACGGCGTGCTGCTGCGGGACATGATCTACCTGCGCAGGCCCCTGTAATGTTCCCCCGATAACGCAAACGACCTCCC
>CALVTV010000182.1 GCA_944363005.1 uncultured Clostridia bacterium
CAAGGAGGAGGGCAGATGCTTGGCGTCTGCCCTCTGTTTAGCGGAGGAAGAGATGGATCGCAAACAGATTGAACAGATGGCTCGGGAGTGCGGCTTTGCGAAGATGGGTGTCTGCAGCCCAAGCGCCTTTGAACAGGCTCGCAAACGGGTTGAGCAACAGCCGCCCCTCGCAGAGCGCAGGCAACTTCGCTTTGATCCGGCTGAGGAATGTCCCTGGACCACGGGATTGCTGGTGCTGCTTTGGCCGTATTGTCCGGCTCCTTTGCCTTCGCAGGCGGGGGAAGTCTTTGTAGACAGCTATTATCCGGCTTCCCATGCGGCCTATCACGCGTCGCGAGCGCTCGAAAAGAGGCTGAGGGATGCGGGATATCTCGCGCAGGCCAATGTTGCTTATCCTGCGAAGGAGGCGGCTGTTCGCGCGGGCCTGGGGATTCTTGGCCGCAACAGCTTGTTGATCACACCGGAATATGGTTCACGTGTGGTCATCATTCTGTTGGCTACGGATGCGATTCGGGTCAATCCGCGCGAAGACGTACAGCGCGAGGGAAACTGCAGGGGCTGCGGAAGGTGCGCGATGGCTTGCCCGACGGGCGCGCTGGATGAAAACGGCATGAGCCATCCGGAGCGCTGCCTGCGCAACTACATGATGGAGGGAATCGTCGTCCCTGAATCCGTCCGGCCGCTAATGAAGAGGAAGTTGCTTGGATGCGACGCTTGTCAACGCGCTTGTCCCATGCAGACCCTGCCGAACCAACCGCTGGATTGGACGGTTCACCTTGACGATTTGACGCAGGAGGACGCGGCGTTTTCAAGGGCCGTGGCGCAATTGGGAAATCGAATTGGGAGAAATGCAGCGCGTCCCCAGCGCGTGCGCGCACAGGCTGCATTGCTTTGCGGGAACGCCAAAGCGGTCCGCGCGCTGCCTGCGCTCAGGCGCTGGGCGGAGTCGGAATTTGACGCGGTGCGCGAGCATGCGCGCTGGGCGATTGACCAAATCGAAGCGGTGCATGGCGGTGGCTCGGGGACTTGACCAAAGGGCAAAAAAGCGTTAAAATATATAGCATTGTATCATAGGGAGGAAGGGCCTTGCTGAAAGATAAGATCGATGGCTTGCTTGACCGTGTGCAGAAGCCGGCCCGCTATATGGGCGGGGAAATGAACTGTGTGATCAAGGATCCGGACAGCGTAGCCATTCGGTATGCGTTCGCGTTTCCGGATGTGTACGAGGTGGGCATGTCCCATCTGGGCTCCCGCATTTTGTATGACATCATCAACAAGCGGGAAGATGCGCTTTGCGAACGCGTGTTCATGCCGTGGGTTGACATGGCGGATCTGATGCGCGAAGAGGACGTGCCGCTGTTCTCCATGGAGACGCGCTCGCCGGTCGGTGAATTTGACATGCTGGGCATTACGCTCCAGTATGAGATGAGTTACACCAATATCCTGGAAATTCTCGATCTGGCCCATATCCCGCTTCACAGCGAGGATCGGACATGGGAACATCCCATCGTCATCGCCGGTGGTCCCTGTGCCTTCAACCCGGAACCGCTGTACAAGTTCATTGATGCGTTCTCGATCGGTGACGGCGAAATCAGCACGCTGGAGACGATTGACGTGGTCAAGGCGTGCAAAGCGGAAGGCGTTTCCCGCCAGGAGTGCCTGCGCAGGCTCTCCCAATTGCGCGGCGTATATGTGCCCAGTCTCTATGCGGCGACTTATCATGATGACGGCACGCTGGCCAGCTTCGAGCCGACGCAAGAGGGCGTTCCGCGCACCGTGGTCAAAAACATGATCGCGGATCTGGACAAGGCGGAGTATCCGGAGAGCATTATTGTGCCGTTCATGGAGATCGTGCATGACCGCATCAACATCGAAGTACTGCGGGGCTGCACGCGCGGGTGCCGTTTTTGCCAGGCGGGCATGATCTACCGCCCGGTTCGTGAACGCAGCGTGGAGCATCTGCTGGATCTGGCGCAGAAATTGGTGGATGCCACGGGTTATGAAGAGATCACGCTCTCTTCGCTCTCTACAGGCGACTATACCTGCCTGCCGCAGCTGGCGCACGCCCTGATGGAGAAGTTTGCGCAGCAGCGCATTGGCTTGTCGTTGCCGTCTTTGCGCCTGGACAGCCATCTCAAGGAGACGCTTGAGGAGACGCAGCGCGTGCGCAAGACGAGCCTCACCTATGCCATGGAGGCGGGAACGCAGCGCCTGCGCGACGTCATCAACAAGGGCATCACCGAAGAAGACCTGATTCACTCCGTAACGGAGGCTTTTGCCGGCGGATGGAGCAGCGTCAAACTGTATTTCATGTTCGGCCTGCCGACGGAGATGATGGAGGATCTCGACGGCATTGCGGATTTGGCCAGCAAAGTGGTACGGCAATACTTCGCAACGCCGCGCAATGTCCGGGCCAAGGGGCTTCGCGTCAATTGCAGCGCGTCCTGCTTTGTGCCCAAGCCCTTTACACCGTTCCAGTGGGAGCCGCAGGACACCATTGAGGAATTCGAGCGCAAGCAGAAGCATCTGTGTCAGATCATGCACATCAAGGGCGTCGAGTTCAACTGGCATGAACCGCAGGTATCCTTCCTGGAAGCCTGCTTTGCCCGGGGAGACCGCAAAATGGCGGATGTGCTGGAGGCGGCCTGGCGGCTGGGATGCCGGTTTGACGGCTGGTCGGATCAATTCCGTTACGACAAGTGGATGGAGGCTTTTGAAAGCTGCGGCGTCGATCCGGCGTTTTATGCCAACCGCCGCAGGGAGAAGGACGAGTTGCTCCCGTGGTCGTTTATCGATGCGGGCGTGACGCAGGCCTACCTTTGGCGGGAGCGGGAGCGCGCCATGCAGGCGCAGACGACGCCGGATTGCCGCAAGGGCTGCCAGGGATGCGGCCTCAAACGTTTTGAAGGGGCGTGTGAAGGACGATGAGAATGCTGGTCCAATTTCAAAAGGGAGATATCGTCCGGCACCTGGGACTGCTGGATCTTCAGCGCACCATGCAGCGCGCTTTGCGCAGGAGCGGGCTGCCGATTGCGTATTCGAAGGGATTCAATCCGCACATGATCATGTCCTTTGCGTCCGCATTGTCCGCCGGCATTCCCGGGGATGCGGAGCTGCTGGATGTGGGATTGGAGGGGGAAACGACGGAGGAGGCGTGCCTTGCCGCGTTGAACCGTGTTTTGCCCCCGGCGCTGCATGTATCGCGCGTGCGGCTTGTGGAGGATCGCTTTCCCAAACTGGGGGCGGCGTTGGCGCAGGCGCAGTATCGGATCACATTGCAAGGCGGTGAAACGCGCCAGATTGTGCAAACAATTCCGGCGTTCCTCGCCGAAAGCGAGATCATGGCGTTGCGTAAGACGAAAAAGTCGGAGACCATGGTCAATATTCGGCCGATGTTGCATGAATTGACGGCCACTTATGATGAAAAGAACGATCAAGCCGTGCTCATCGTGCGTGTTTCATTCGTCGAGGCGGCGACGCTCAAGCCGGAACTGCTGATGGAGGCGCTCATGGCTTATGCACAGGCGCAGCCCGTGCGTTGCGAAATTCGACGCACGGGGCTGTTTGGCCTCGTGGACGGACAGCCCGTGCCGCTGATGGATCTGTGATATGCGTCGGGAGTTGTTTTTTGAACATACGGAAGATGGATGCCGCGTCGCCATTTTGGAAGACGGCGTGCTGTCTGAAGTACATGCCGAGTCCACAAAAGATCAAAAAGAGACCGAAAGTCTGTTTTTGGGACGCATAGAGCAAATCAGACCGTCGGTCGGTGCGGCGTTTGTGAACATCGGTCTTGAACAAAACGGATTTCTCCCGCTCGATGCAGACCGGCCGTTGCGCTGCGGGGAAATGATTCTCGTTCAAGCGGTTGCCAAGCAGGCGACGGCCTCCAAAGGATTGCGCCTTACGCAGAAAATCAACCTGGCAGGTAAGGTCCTGGTGCTCGTTCCCGGAAGCGAGGGCGTGCATCTCTCCAAGAAAATCAAGGATGAAGCACTGCGTCAGGCGTTGCAAAGTGCGGCCGAAGCAATTTGCCCAGCCGGGTGCGGTTTGATTGTGCGCACAGCGTCTCAGGACGTGACCCGCGAACAACTTGGCGAGGAAGTCAATGCGCTCTATGAACGATGGAAGGCGGTTGAGCAGAAGGCCAAGG
>CALVTV010000183.1 GCA_944363005.1 uncultured Clostridia bacterium
AAGTACGGGGACAAGGTTTGGATTTCTTGTTTGCCCGAACAATACGAAATATACAAAGAGGCCCTGCTTTGAATGGAATTCGAAGCAGGGTCTTTCTGTACAGGGAAAGCGTCTGTTTTTGATATGAACATAAAAAATGGAGTGATCCAATCCGATCACTCCATTGGTGCGGGAAACAGGACTTGAACCTGCATGAAATTGCTTTCACTAGAACCTGAATCTAGCGCGTCTGCCAATTCCGCCATTCCCGCGAAAAAAGATGGTGGGCAGGGATGGATTCGAACCATCGAAGTCTGTGACGGCAGATTTACAGTCTGCTCCCTTTGGCCACTCGGGAACCTGCCCATCTTTTGCTGTTGTTCCGAACGGAACGCTCTATATTATAGGACAGATTCGAAGACTTGTCAATCCATATCCGCAAAAAAACATTGAATTTGCCGAAGAAAGGGGGACAAAATGAGGAATGGGGGGGAGCAAAAGGGCTTAACTTCTGTGCTGGAAAGATGGAATTGACGGAATGCGGATGACCGGTTATAATAGAAACGACAGATGAATAGCCGGTGTATCTGCGCAGCGATGCGCGAATCGTTCCTGATGGGAAAGATTCATGGGAATCGGATGAGAATTCCGGGCTATCCCAGTAACCGTGAAGCGGACGAATGCGTGCGGGAAGCCACTGCCTTGAGGCGGGAAGGTGCACGCTGAGGATGAGGCCAAGCCGGGAGACCTGTTTACACCGTGAATAATCATTCCCCTGGGTATGGGACATGCTATGAAGGCCTGCGTGCAGGTCTGTTTCGTGTTCCTCAGGGAGGAACGCTTTTTTATTGGGCTTCCTCTCGCTGATTCATTTGATCAAAACAATCAGGAGGAATTCACCATGTACAAGAAGCTTCTGATCCTCGCGATGGTCATGATGGCTGCTGTGAGCCTCGCCTGCGCTGAGGAAAAAACCGTCACGGATATGTATGGCCGTGAGGCCGTGCTGACGGAGCCCGTGACGCGCATCGTCGCGCTCACGCCGGCGGACTGCGAGATCCTTTGCGCATTGGGTGCGGAGGATTTGCTGGTCGGGCGCGGGGCATACTGCGATTATCCGGAGTCAATTCTGGAGGTGCCGATTGTACAGTCCGGCGCGGAAACCAATCTGGAGGAAATCCTCGCGCTTTCCCCGCAGGTTGTGCTCATGGGGGACATGGCGCAGAGCGAAGAGCAGGTCAACCTGTTGGAAGAAAACGGCGTGCGGGTTGTGCTCAGCGATGCCAACGACATCGCCGGCGTATACACGTCGATTCGCATGATTGGCGCCGTTGCGGACAAAGAGGCAGAAGCGGAAACGCTGATTGCGGACATGCAGGCGACGTTTGACGACATCGCCTCCAAGTGCCAGAACACGGGGAAAACGATTTACTTTGAGGTTTCGCCCCTGGAATATGGCCTTTGGACGGCAGGAAGCCACACGTTTATGGATGAATTGGCGGCGCTGTGTGGGCTGACCAATGCGTTTGCGGATGTGGAAGGCTGGGCTGCGATTTCGGAGGAACAGGTGCTGGCGCGCGATCCCGATTATATCGCGACCATCAGCATGTATTATGGCGAGGGGCCGACGCCTGTGGAGGAGATTGTGCAGCGCAGCGGATGGAGCGGATTGAAAGCTGTTCAAAACGGCGATGTGTTCAATGTGGACTCCAATGCGTTTTCCCGGCCCGGTCCGCGCCTTGTTGACGCCGTTCTCGAGCTCTATCACTATATCCAGGGTGACGAAGCTGCGGCAGCAGCCTGAGATCAACAAGCGAGCTGTCATTGTTGAAGGGGGAGCCGTCAGGCTCCCCTGCTTTTGTAATGAGGGATTTCATGCGTGTTCAACGAGTTTTCGTTTACCTGATTTCTGCGGCCGTCTTGCTGGCCGTCATGCTGCTTTGCGCGTGTGTGGGTAGCGTTTCCATCCCGCTGCGCGATACGCTGAGCGTGATTCTCCAGGCATTACGGGGACTACCCGTACAGGAGGGGGTGGCGCAATCCATCATTCTCAATGTGCGCATGCCGCGCGTGATCAACGTGGCCCTGATGGGGGCGTCGCTTTCGCTCTGCGGAGCGGCGATGCAGGGACTGCTGCGCAATCCGCTGGCTGAAGGATCGACGCTGGGCGTATCTTCCGGCGCATCCTTGGGCGCAGTGCTCGCGCTGGCGTTTGGCTTGAGTTTTCCGGGGGCGGCTTACGCTGGAACGATGATGATGGCGATGGTCTTTGCGTTCCTGTCGCTTCTGCTGATCCTTTCCCTGGCGTACGCATTGGACCGGTCGTTGGCGACCCAGAGCATCATATTGATCGGCATGATCTTTTCCATGTTCGCCTCGAGCATCATGACGTTGATCCTCTCGTTTGCCGGGGAAAAGGTGCGTTCCATCACCTTCTGGACCATGGGCTCGCTCTCCGGCACGCAGTACAGCCACGCCAGAATTTTGGGGACGGCGTTGCTTGTATGCGGAGGAGTGATCCTCGCCCATGCGCGGGAGCTCAATGCCTTTGCGATTGGCGAAGAAAATGCACGCCATATCGGCGTGCATGTCAAGCGCGTGAAATTGCTGATTCTTGTGACGGTATCGGTGCTGATTGGCGTATGCGTATCCATTGGGGGCACCATCAGCTTTGTTGGGCTGGTGATGCCGCACATGGCGCGGATGGTGGTCGGCCCCAACCATCAAAGACTGCTGCCGGCGTCGCTGTTTTCGGGCGCAATTTTCATGTTGCTCGCCGATCTCGTTGCGCGGACGCTGCTCAGCCCAATCGAATTGCCCATAGGCGTTGTCACATCGCTGGTGGGCGCGGTCGCGTTTGTCATCCTCTTTTACAGAACACGCAAAGGGAGGTGAGTACCATGCTGCAAGTAGAACATGTCAGCGTGCGATATGGCGAATATGAGGCGGTGGATGACCTCTCGTTCTCCCTTGAAGAGGGCCAGTGGCTGATGCTCATAGGCCCCAATGGAGCGGGCAAGTCCTCGCTGATCGAATGCATTGCGCGCGGCGTATCGTATTCGGGGAAAATTCTGTTGCGGGGAAAGGACATCCGGACGTTCAAACCAGCCGAGTTGGCCCGACAGATCGGGGTACTCTCTCAGAAGAATGCGGTGGGGTATGCGTATTCGGTGGAGGAAATCGTCAGCCTGGGCCGATATGCGCACGCTTCAGGCTTTTTAGGGGTACAGGATGGACGGGAGCAGATCGAGCGCGCGCTGGAGATGACGGGCTTGACTGAATTGCGGCAGGCCAGCGTGCTCACCCTTTCAGGGGGTGAGCTGCAGCGGACTTTTCTTGCTCAGGTGCTGGCTCAGGACCCTCGGCTGCTCATTTTGGATGAACCGGCCAATCATCTGGACTTGGTCTATCAAAAGCAGATTTTCTCGACGATTCGCACCTGGCTCCAGCAGCCTGGCCGCGCCGTGCTCTCCGTTGTGCATGATCTGAGCCTGGCCAGGCGATACGGGACGCATGCGGTTTTGATGAATCGCGGGCGGTGCGAGGCGGCCGGAGACGTGACTCATGTTTTTACAGCGGAAAACCTGAACCGGGCATATGGTATGGACGTGCAGGCCTGGATGCGGGAATCGCTGGACATGTGGCGCTGAAAGCCAATCAGTTGGACAGGAAGCCCTTGCCCACGATCTCCGTGGAACGGGTGATGATCATGAAGGCGTGCGGGTCCGTCTTGTGGATGAAGCGCCGCAGTGCGAGCGCCTGGGAACGGCCGAGCACGGTGATGATCAGCGCCTTGGAGTCGTGACTGAACGCGCCATGAACTTCTTCGATCGTCGCGCCGCGATGAAGCGTCTTTATGATGAAGTTTGTGATGGGTTCGGGGTTGGACGTGATGATTTGGAAGCACTTGCGGGTCTGGAAGCTGTCTGTGACAAAGTCCACCAGGACGCTCTTCATCAGTAGGCCAAGGATGGAAAACAGGCCGGCTTTTACGCCGAAAATCAGCAGGGCAGCCAGCGTAATCAGGGCATCCGCGGCCATCAACGCGGCGCCGATGTTCAAACTCGTGTACTTTTTGAGGATCAGCGCGATGATATCCGTGCCGCCGCTGGAGGCGTCCAGATGAAACAGAATAGCTGAACCG
>CALVTV010000184.1 GCA_944363005.1 uncultured Clostridia bacterium
CGAAAGCGCCTTGGCGATTCTGGCTTCTAAAGACGTTTCGCTCTCCTGACCCATACCGGCAAAAACCAGAACCAGCAAAAGTGCAATCACGATAAGCCAAGCGCCCGGCAGGGAAAACGCCGCCCGCATCCTGTCCAGCACTTGCCTCATCCGAAACACCTCACTTCATCAAACACGAAAGAATTCCCGCCAGATCCTGCTGTGCCGCCAACTCCACCCCCAAATTTTTGAGGCCGGAGAGCGTCAGATACTGCATCATCAATCCGCAGATCACCCGCAAACTTCCTTTGGCCCCATGGTCCGGCAGAACCATCTGGATCAGCGCGCTCATCGCGCAAAGCGCACACAGCTGCGCAATCAAGGACATCATCGCCTATCCCCCTCACCTGAGCATCACCGTCAAATTCCCTACGAGCACCAGCTGAACGATCAGCAGAAAATACATCGTGCCCACGCAGAGCATTGTAATGAGAAACAGCACAATGGTTCCCGAAAAGTCGCCGATTGCCCGCACAATTTCTCCGTCGGCCACCGGTTCCAGGATGGCTGCGCTCAGCTTGAGCACGGCGACCACGGCCAACGTGCGCAACAAAGGCGACATCAGCGTCGCCGCCAGAACGAGCATCGCTGCGACGCCCAGCGCGTTTTTGACGATGAGCGTACATCCCACAAGCGTATCCATCGTATCGGAGAACATCCCGCCGACCACAGGCACAAAGTTGTCCACCGCATATTTGGCCGCGCGAATGGCCACGCCGTCTATGGAAGCGCTGCACACGCCCTGCACCGACATCGCCCCCAGAAATACGGTAAAACTCACCCCCAACAACCAGCAGACCGCCCCGCGCAGCAGGTGCGCCATGCGTGTCAAATGCGCGCGATCGGACAAATGGTTCACCGTCGTGACCGCGCACGTGCACATCACCAGCCGCAAAATCACCTCGCGCGCCAGAACCACCATGCTTCCCGATGCGGCGACCACCACAGGATGCAAAAACGCGGACGATGCGCTGCCTCCAACCGCCGTGAGCAGCGTGAGCAACATCGGCAAAAGCTGGCCCATCCGTTGCGTCATGTCCGTAATGGTGTTGCGCGCGTGCGTCAGCTCATCAAATACGCACAGCACGACGGGCACCATTACGATGACAAAACAGACATTGCGCCCAAGTGCGCTCACGGCTTGTCCGTCTGCGGCAAGCGTGTGGGTCACCAGACTGGCCAGGAGCACCGGCAGCATGACCGCCAGCATCAGCGCTCCCAGCTGGGACAAATGATCCATAAACGAGTGATACACCTGCATCAACAGGTCTTCCGGGAGCCAAGTCTCGCCGTGCGCCAACGCGCGCGTGACCTCGCCAACGCTTCTTGTGCCGTTTTCATCCGTGAGTTGCACATCCTCAAGCCCGGAAAAATCCAGCGTATCCAGCACACCGTCTATCTGTTCCGCCAGTCCAGCGTCTTGCGCAAGCCCCGCGATCGGCGCCGCCACCAGAAGCAAACACAACACCATCAGTGCAACGCATCGACAGCCATCCGGGTCAATTCGATGAATATGGGCACAGCGATGCCCAGCAAAGCCAGACGGCCGCACATCTCCACGCGCTGGGCGATCGATGATGCGTCCATATCCCGGCAAACCTGCACCGCAATCTGCGTCACCACCACGATGCCCATCGCCTTGAGCATCACCCGGTAGTATTCGCTCTCCAGCCCCAGTGTCGTCAGGAACACGCTGATGGTCTCGATGTTTTCCTTCACGGCAGGCAACACCGCGCCCATAATCAGCACGCCGAATACGGCGCAAAGCAATCCCGCGACCGCCGGATTCATCTGCCGGAGCATCATCACCAGCACCGCAGTCAGCAGGCAAAAGCCGATTAAGCGAATCCACTCCGTTCTCCTTTCCTCCCCTCAGTACAGGCCGAAAATGCTTTTGACGTTGTTGAGCAGCTGTGCCACCAGGTCCACGACCAGAAACAGCACCACCACCAGTCCCGCGACCGAGGCCAGGACCGCGATGTCCTCGCGTCCCGCCTTCTGCAAGACCTGATTGACCGCAAAAATCAAAATGCCCACGCCCGCAATCTGGAACAGCAAATCGATATTCAACTTCAACCCTCCCACGCCTCAAATCAGCAGAAGAAACACAGCTGCGCCTGCCGTCAGCCCCAATGTGCGAATCAAACGGGCGCGCTGCGCGGTTTCCTTTTCCAGTTCCTCTTCCCGGCGGCGAAGGCGTTCATCCGTCGCGCTGCTCAGGCGAAGCTGTTCTTCCAGGCTCGTTCTGCCCAGATCCCCGAGGAACGCTTCAAAGGCGCTTCGATCGGCTTCGCTGAGCACGCCATACCCCGGTACACGGGCAGATTCTCCAGCGAAGAGCAACATCAGCTGCGGATTGACGCATCGCGCCAGGCGCTTGGCGCATGCATGCAGGAGCTGCGTAAGCTGGCGCTCCTGGGGCGTATTGCGCATGTCAATGCGCAGAAGCAACGCGCTCAATTCCGGCTGCTCGTAGCGAAGAATGTCACTGATGCGCGCAATGCACCGTCGCATCGCCTGGATATAGCGAAGCCGCGCCTTTTCTCCATCGGCGATCAAATAACCGATCACGCTCACCCCGATCATCGCCATCACCGCCAGATCCCAACTGACCACTGTGGTTCGCCTCCCTCAATTCCCGGCCATGCGTATCCCATGCCCGAACCGTTTTTCCGCGTCCCTCCAGGCGCACATACCGGTCAAAACACATTTCCCGCAGCAAATTGCTTAGCGCCGGCCGCCGCTTCAAATCCTCAATATCTTCCGCGTGCACGGAGGCCAACAGCGCCACGCCACAGCGCGCCGCCTCCATGAGCGCGAACACATCCTCCTGACGGCCGATCTCATCGGTCACCAGCACATCCGGCCGCATCGTTCGTATCAGCGTGAGCATGGCCTGGGCTTTCGGCGCGCCACTGAGCACGTCAATCCGTTTTCCCATGTTTGCCGGAAGCTCTTGGGCGAACAGCTCCTCCCTTTCGTCGGCCACGGCCACATGCAGTCCGCAGGCATCCGACAGCCACAATGCCGCGTCGCGCAGGATGGTCGTCTTTCCGCAACCGGGCGGTCCCATCACGAGTGTCCTGGCCACGCGCCCTTCGGCCATCCGCAAATACGGCCGAAGGTTCTGGCTTGCGCCATCCACGCGGCGAGCAACGCGCAATACGACGGACGAAATGTCCGTCAGGCGGATCACCTTTTCCTCCGCCAGAACCGCCCTGCCGCAAAGTCCCACGCGATGCCCGCCCGGCAGCGGGATAAATCCCTGCGCCATCTGGCGCTCATAGGCGTAGAGCGATTGGCCCGTCAACGCGGCAATCAGCCCCTCCATTTCCCGCTTGCCAAAGATCAGGGGCAACTCCTGGGAGCGCTCCGCAAACACGAGCTCCACATGACGCCCCGCGCGAACGCGGATTTCTTCGAGCGTTTGCAACTGTTGCGGGCCGATGACCTCCAGCGACGCAGTCAACGCGGGAGGCAGACGGCCGTCAAGGCCACCGAGCAAGCCATTGAGCATGTACCCCACCTCAACCATAGAAAAGACGCAGAGCTTTCGCTCTGCGTCCATCTTATGTCAGCTCGTCCCAATTTAGCCCAATTCCACAACCTCTGTCCCGTCCAAAGCCGCTTCAATCAGCGTTTGCGAATCGAGCTTTTCTTCTGCCTTGCGAATCAACTCTACGCGCGGATGCGTCGCCGGATGCTTGGGGGTAAAAATCGTGCAGCAGTCCTCATAGGGCAGCGAAGAGGTGGCAAACGTGCCAATCTGTTCAGCGCGCTCAATGATTTCGCTCTTGTCCATGCCGATGACCGGGCGGAATACGGGCATGCCCACCACTTCGTCCGTGCAGCCCAGCGCCTCCATTGTCTGGCTGGCGACCTGTCCGACCGATTCGCCGGTAATCAAGGCCTGCGCGCCTTCTTCGCGCGCAATCCGCTCCGCAATGCGCATCATATAGCGGCGCATGATCAGAGTCGTGTAATTCTCCGGGCACTTTTCGTGAATCTGCATCTGGATCTCGGTGAAGGGAACGACGTGCACACGGATTTTTCCGCAATAGTCGCTCAGCTCGCGCGCCAGTTCCAGCACCTTTTCCCGCGCGCGTTCGCTGGTATAGGGAAAGGAATGATAGTGCACGCAGCAGATCTCAACCCCGCGCTTGGCGATCATGAATCCCGCTACCGGGCTGTCAATGCCGCCGGAGAGCAGCAGACAGGCCTTGCCATTTGTGCCCATGGGCATGCCGCCGACTGCCATGATCTTCTCCACCGACAGGTAGGCATGGCTGCGAATCTCGATCATCATTTCATGATCGGGATGATTGACATCCACCTGCAAATGCGGCACATGTTCCAGGATATAGCCGCCGGCTTCGCGCATGATGGCCGGTGAATCCAGCGGATAGCGCTTGTCAGAGCGGCGGGCGAGCACCTTGAACGTGCCTTGCAGCGGCGCCATCATCCGGGCCGCCTGCTCGCAGATGGCCTCGAAGTTGTCCTTCTCCATCTCCACGGCCGGGCTGACGGAATGCACGCCGAATACGCGCGTCACGCGGCGGATGCATGCCTGCATATCCGTGAAATCGCTGACATAGATGCGCCCATCGCTCAGCCAGACACGCCCGCCCAATCCGCTGACCGCTTCACGGACATGATCGACCAATTTTCTCAGAAAAAACGGGCGGTTCTGCCCCTTCAAAAACACCTCGCCGTAGCGAACCAACAAAAGTTCCCTCATCTCAACGCCTCCTGAACGCCTGAAGCTGCTTATGCAGCGCAATCATCTGCGCCGCGGCTTCGTCCATCTCTTCCATCGTGTTCATCATGCCCAGACTGATACGAATCGTGCCGTCCGCCTGCTCCGTGGACAGGCCCATCGCCCTGAGCGTAGCGCTCACTTTCTGCTTGTGCGACGCGCACGCGGAACCCGTGGACACGAGAATCCCCGCGCCCTCCAGCGCGTTGCGCATCACCTCTCCCCGCACGCCCTCGAAGGACACGCTCAGCACATGCGGCGCGCTGCACGGATCATCGACCGGCAGGCCGTTGAGCCGAACCCCTTCCGCCTTCGCAAGCTGCGACCAAAGTCTCGCCTTCATGGCGCGCAGGCGGTCGATTTCTGCCCGCCGCTGCCCCATTTCGAGCACCGCCTGATGCAGCCCCAGGATCGCCGGGGAGTCATAAGTACCCGAACGCAGATTCTTCTCCTGGCCGCCGCCGGTCATCTGCGGTGCCAAGCGCACGCCTTTTTTGACGACCAACGCCCCAATTCCCTTGGGCCCATGGATTTTGTGCCCGCTGAGCGAATACAGATCCACACCCATGCGTTCCATCTGCATAGGCACGCGCATGAATCCCTGTACCCCATCCACATGCACGCGGACATTCTTGTTTTTCGCCCGCGCAAGGCGCGCAATCTGTTCGACCGGCTGGATAGCCCCCGTCTCGTTGCTCACCTGCATGCAGCTGACCAGCGCCGTGTGCTCATCAATCAGGGATGCACAGGCCTCCAAATCGACAACGCCAAACCGGTTGATGGGCATCACGCGCACCTCATGCCCCATGCTCTCCACGCGCCGGATTGTTTCCAGCACCGCCGGATGCTCAATCGCGCTGCAAACAAAGTTGGCCGGTTGGCGCAGCAAGGAGGCAACCCCCAGGATCGCCAGATTGTCGCTCTCGGTTCCGCCAGAGGTAAAATATACCTCCTCTTCCTGCGCGCCAACCTGCGCGGCAATCGCCTGACGGCAGGCGCGGATTGCGCGCTCGACCTCGACGGCCGGACGATACGCCGCGGAGGCATTGAAATATGTCTCGCGCATGCATCGCGCCATCGTTTCAATCACGCTGTCAAACGGGCGCGTCGTCGCGCTGTTGTCCAGATAAATCATGTTGTCCTCCCTCGTCGTCAACGAAGACGCAAAAATCTCCAGCGCAGCATCTCATCCGCACTGGAGAACGCCTCACTCAGCCCTGATAGACCCCCGCGGGCACGTAATGGCGAATCATTTCTACCATTTCCTCGCTCGGCTCCATCACGATGATGGTCTTCTTTCCCTCTTTCACATAGTAAAAATAGAAAAGATTGCCATCACGATTGACGAACCAGTTTTTCTTTTCGACGTCCTTCTGCGAAATAAAACGCCGGAAACTGTCGTGCGCGACATGGCCGCACGCCGATACGTTTGCGACATTCATGCTCCCCAGTTCCTTGCGCTTGACGTTGCGCAACACTTTGGCAAAATCCAGCGTGCCGTTGGTAAACGTATACTCATATTCCAGTTTCAAGTTATCCTTGAACAGATACAGGTACACAGCCAACGCCGCGCATGCAAGCAACATCACAAGCGTCGCAAATTGGAACTGGACAAGCAGTACCTGGAGCAACAAAAACGCATACAGCCCAAACGCCACGATGAGCACCCAACAAGCCGCATAAAGCATATCCGGAAGCAGGCGGTTTCGTTTGTATGCGATATCCTCTTTGAAATTGTCCATCATGAAGCAGTTCCTCCACGTCAAGAATCCATCTGATTATACCATGGAATACAAGAAAAGAATAGCCCTTTTCCCCTGTATTGCTTCAATTCTTTGCCGTTTTCTCACTTCTTTTGCAGACTTTGCGCGTCACGGCGCAGAAAGATGGTTTTAAATAAAGGATTAAGAGGGAATGACGTCGAATATTAAATTGTTTGTTTTGGATTTTATCATGAATTCGGAGGTTTTTCGCAGCATGAAATGTCCCCATTGCGGCGCCTGGAACCAGGCTTATCTGCCCAAGTGTGTACAATGTGGCACGCCGCTGATCGGTAACACGCAAAAGACAAAGTCCTGGGAATCGGACATGCACAAGAAAAAACCTTCCTTGCAGGTTGTGCAATTTGAGCATGACGAAAGCGAAGTCTCCGTCCCCGCTCAACAAGACCATTACGATCCCGAGCAGCTCAACAATGCCGAGCTGACCGACGAAATCGAAGAACTCAAGGCTCGCCGCAAGGAAGGTGCCGAGCGCATCGCGCAGATGCGCAGTCAGGCGGAGCGCATGCGCCGTTCGATTCGGGAAACGGAAATCATCGTTCCTCAACCCGAACCCGGTGACTATATGGACGAAGAAACCGAGCGCGCCTCCATTCGCATGCGCCAGCAGCGCCGGCAACATCAATATCTGGATTCCGATGTTCCAAACAAGCCGGACGATTTTCAGGACCAAGCGGGGTACGGTTACTTTGGGGATTCGCAGTCAGAACGCCCCATCACCTACGACGAAAGCGACGAAAACGCGCCATTCTATTACGACGGCTATACGCCGGACTCCGGCGATCAGGGCGCGCTGACGGACGAAGAGTACATGCCGCGCCGCATTCAAACCCGCGTCGCACTCGAAGATTCCTACGACCGGTTTGATGCCGCGTCCAGAAAATCCCATCGCATGCGCAGCGCCGTGCTCAAAATCGTGATCGGCGTTCTGTGCTGCGCGCTCATGGGTGTGGGCGGCGTCATGGTTGCCCGGCAGTTTGTGCTGCGCCAGGGCATGCAGCTGCGCGAAGACGATGAACCGCGCGTGGAGTTGACCGAAACGACTTATGACGGCCATCCTGCGCACAAAATCACCATCTACGGCAAGGAAAATGCTACGGTTTACCTGCGGGAAATGCAGAGTTCCTACGTGATTGCCGATGGCAAAGTGGAAATCACCGTGCCCGACTACATGTGGTATGACACCGAATCCTCTACATTTGCCGTCGCGGTTGAATCCGACACGATGGACGTCACGGTCACCCCGTTTATCCGCTATTCTCAGGAGGGCGACCAATACGCGCTTGACCCCATCGAGTTTACTATCGATGTGCCGCTCTCCCCGATTTATTTGCTCAATCCCTCCACGGTGCGCGCCGAAGTGGGCGTTTCCATCTTCGAAATCCGTCTGAACGTGGAACTGGGTTCTACCGTCATCATCGACGGCACGAATGTGTCCACGCTCATTCGCGATACGGGCAATGTTTCCAAGAACGTTCAGGTATTGCCCGTGGGCGACAACGTGATCTCCATCTCCGTCAAGAGCAAATATTGCCGTGAGAACAAGATGGAAGTGACGCTTTACCGCGCCCCGCAGGAGATCCCGCTTGAGCTCAACGCGACCGTGATTTCCGAATGGAACTACGAACCCATCACGGAAGAGAAATACAACGCCGCGACTGAAGAGGAAAAGAGCGAAATGAACATCCCCTCTATCAGCGGCACAACGCTTCCCGGCGCCACCATCACCGTCGAAACGCCGCATTGGGGGCTGGAGCAGGACTTTGAAACGGGTGAATTCAGTTTCCATCCGCTCTTCTCAACACTGGGCAACAACGACGTGGTGATCCGAACCTCGTATGAAGGCAAGACGGACTCCGTGATTACCCATACCGTCTATTACATGCCTAACGCTGACATTTATACGCGCCGCGCATGGGATCTGGATTCGCAATATACCGATCTGGTCAACTACATCAACCTGCGCAAGGGAACCATCTATATGGGAACGGGCACCATTGTCAGCATCATCAGTACGGCGCCGCAAATGGCCATCATGAATATCGGCTCGGACTCCTTTGAGAAGCTGGTCATGCTGGAAAACAGTTCCAAAACCACATGGACAGTCGGAACCAAGTATAAAATCTTCGGCGATGCTTACGGCATGTACGACACCATGCCCCGCCTCACCGTGCGCTACACCTACCTGGCCGAATAAAGCAAGAGCCGCTGGAAATCGCATTCCAGCGGCTCTTGATTATGCAAACCAGTTGAGCAGCACGCTCATCGCGGCCTTCATTCCATTTTCAATCGACGAAAGCTGTACCCATTCCTCGCGCGTATGCGCGCCTTCGCCCGTGTAAACACCGAAGCAAGCGGACGCAATGCCCATCGAAAGCGGAACGTTGCAATCCGTCGAACCCGAAGAAATAGCCGGACGAACGCCCACATACCGCTCAATCGCATCGCAACAGGCATCTTCCAAGTCCGCCTGCTTCGCGCAATCCCCTTCGATCGCGCACGGACGCTCGCCCAACACCTCCAAAGTCAAGCGCGCATCACTCGCCTGATGCGCTTCGAGGATTTCCTGCATCTGTGTGCGCATCGCTTTGAGGCAAGCGGCGTCATCCGACCTGTATTCATACAGCATCTGCGCCTCTTGCGCAATGGCATTGACCGATGTTCCTCCACTCATCACGCCCACATTGTACGTCGTGATGCTCCGTCCGTGAGCGGGCAGCGGCTGGCGGTACAGCGCGCAGGTCAATTCAGCCAACACGGCAATCGCATTGCGTTGTCCAAAGTCAGCAAAACTGTGCCCGCCTCGCGTATGCGCCGTAATCCGATAGCGCGAAGAGCCAACCGCACGCGCGCAAACATGCTGTGTTCCACCATCCAGCGCAAGAAAAGCCTTGACTCTCGAGCCAAACGCGCTCATAATAGCTTTGCATCCCTTGAGATTTCCAAGGCCCTCTTCGCAAGAATTGGCCACAAACAACACTCCGCAACAGGGTGTCCTATCCTTCAAGTAAGCCGCCATGGACAACATCGCCGCAAGATTCGTCGTGTTGTCGCCGACGCCCGGACAGTAGAGTTTTCCGTCCTCTTCCCGCATCGGCATGGGGTCCGTGTCCGGAAAGACCGTATCCATGTGCGCCATGACGACGACGATTTCCTCAAACGCATCGAGTCCGAAAGAAAAATACACGTTCTTGGCCCCGTCCGAAGAGGACGGAATGCCTCGTTGGTTTAACCACGACTGCACAAACGCCGCGCGCCGCTCTTCATGATGGCTTGGCGCAGGAATGGCGCACAGCGCGCGCATCAGTTCCACAACCTGTGGCTGCATGCGCGCGATATCCCGTTGTATTTCCTGACTCAATTCCACTGCTTTCACAGAAAGTCCCCCTTTGTAGATCAATCAATGGAGTACGCTATGAATACGCTGATGTCCAACATGCAATATCTCTGCGACGAAACGCGCATGCTCAGCGGCATAACCGTTGCTTACGGCACGCCTTCCTGCCACGAAACCGCTCAATACGGCCGGGCACAAGAACTGGAACTCGGCGCAGATGGCCTCTGGCATGAAAAGGTCAGATTGCTCCAGGCAGACAGCCTGTACGACCTGGCCTCTCTGAGCAAGCTGTTCGCGTCCGTACTGATGATGCAGCTCGTCGAACGCGGCAAACTCTCTCTCGATGCCGAAGTCGGCGCGCTCGATCCCCGCTTTGTCCACTTGAAGCATGTTTCCGTGTTCGACGTGCTCAGCTTCCGCACCTGCCTGCAGACCCCCGGACGCATCGATGATGCACCTTCGCGCGAAGAAGGGCTGCAACGCCTGTTTGACGTGCGCCCCGTTCCGCTTCCCGCTGTGCGTCTGTACTCCGATATCAACGCCATGGTCATCAAATACGTGATCGAAGCGGTTTGCGATTTGCCCTTCAGTGAAGCACTGCGCACGTTGATCTTCCAGCCGGTGGGGATGGCGCGAACCTATGCCGTCGTCCCCGAGCAGGAAAAAGGCCATTGCGTTTGCTACAATTACGAACATCGCATCATGAACGGACGCTATGTTCTGCGCACGGATACCCCTGCCGGCACGGCGCACGATCCCAAGGCCGCCTTTCTTTCTGAGGGAGGGCGTGACCTGTGCGGACATGCGGGCCTGTTTTCCTCTTGCGCGGATATGGTTCGCTTTGCGCAAGCCCTTCTGCGCGGCGAAGTCATTAGCAAAGAAAGCCTCGCCCAAATCGGAACAAACCGAACCGGCCTTGCCTATGCCGACGGCACGCACCGGCAGTACCTGGGCTACCTCTGCTTTTCCAAGCATCCCAACCAATATTTTAGCGAAGTCCCTGCCTGGATGAGTTCAACGGCCGTTGGGCTCAGCGGATTCACCGGCAATCACCTTTCGATTGACCCCGTGCGCGACCGCTTTGTGCTCTTTCTGGGCAACCGGTGCCATGCGCGTCTGTCCCACATCGCCCCTCGCCCCGAAACGCTTGCACCGTACGGTTTGGAGGAGAACGGTACCGGCTGCGTGATGTGGCCGGACGGTCAAGCCGTTCCCTCCTCCGTACACTATGTGCACTTCAAGGACGCAAAACTGCATGCGCCCATTGAGGCGCGCATGCGGGAACTGGGTTGGCTTGCGGATTGAATTCTTGCGCTCAATCGAAATGGAGACCCGCAAAATCAAACGTGGCAAAGTAGTCCGCGGGCGTCTCTGCCCGCCGGATCAACTGCACACTTCCATCTTCATGCAAAAGCAATTCTGCGCTGCGCAGTTTGCCGTTGTAGTTGTATCCCATGGAGAAGCCGTGCGCGCCCGCATCGTGGATATAGAGCAAATCTCCCATGTCAACCTTCGGCATGGGCCGGTCAATCGCAAACTTGTCGTTGTTTTCGCACAGTCCGCCGACCACGTCGTAAACGTGATCCGCAGGCTTGTTTTCTTTGCCCAACACCGTGATGTGATGGTAAGCACCATACATCGCCGGACGCATCAAATTGCACGCGCAGGCATCCGCCCCGATGTACTCCTTGTAGGTGTGCTTTTCGCGGATGGCCCGGGTAATCAAAACCCCGTGCGGGCCGAGCATAAACCGCCCCAGCTCCGTAAAGATCGCCACGTCCCCCATGCCGGCAGGCACGAGCACTTCCTCATAGGCCTGGCGTACTCCCTCGCCAATCGCTTCGATATCGTTATCCGGATCTTCCGGACGATATGGGATGCCCACGCCTCCGGAAAGATTGATGAACGCGATGTGCGCGCCGGTTTCCCGTTGCAACTCCACGGGCACGTCGAACAGAATCCGGGCTAACGTCGGATAATATGCGTTGGTCAGTGTGTTGGAAGCCAAAAACGCATGAAGGCCGAAGTGCTTGGCTCCTTTTTCCATGAGAATCCGGTACGCCTGCGTCAATTGCTGGCGGGTCATGCCGTACTTGGCCTCTTTGGGCATATCCATGATATCGTTGCCAATCGCGAAATCCCCGCCGGGATTGTACCGGCAACTCACAATTTCCGGCACGCCACAAGCGCGCTCCATCGCGTCAATCAGCGTCAAATCATCGAGGTTGATGATCGCTCCCATGTTTCCCGCGCGGACAAACTCTTCGTCCGGCGTCTCGTTGGAGGAAAACATGATCTCCCGGTCTGCATACCCAACCGCTTTGGCGAGCATCAGTTCTGTTTCCGAAGAGCAGTCCACCCCGCAACCTTCCTGTTGCAAAATCTGCAAAATGAACGGATTCGGCGTAGCTTTGACGGCAAAATACTCCTTGAATCCCTTGTTCCAGGAAAAAGCACGCTTCAAAGCGCGCGCAGTGCGCCGGATTCCGGCTTCGTCATAGAGATAAAAAGGCGTCGGATACGCCCGGGCAATTTCCGAAGCCTGATCCAGCGTAACAAATGTATCCTTCATGATGAATCCTCCCCACAAGCCATTCGGCGTTTGATGTGGCCGGCATATGATATGCAGTTTACTATACAGGTGTTCCACGCAACTTGTCAAGAAGAAAACCGACAAAAATGGCATTTTTCGCTTCAAAATATCAAAAAAGGAGGCATTTACAAGTCTGCCTCCCGTTTTTTGCAAGATTATTCCCTTTTGTTTCCGAAAAAGCTGCGCATCAGCGCTGCGCATTCCGCCTCCAGCAACCCGCCTATACAGGGAATGCACGTACCTAAAGCCCGATCCGCAGGCAGATCATAGACACTGCCCGCACATCCCATTTTCGGTTCATACGCGCCAAAGTAAACCCGTTCAATGCCGGAAATGGCAAGCGCTCCAGCGCACATCGGGCAAGGTTCCAGCGTCACATACATCGTACATCCGTCAAGCCGCCTTCGCCCAAGCGCACGGGCCGCACGCTGCAAAGCCAGGATCTCCGCATGCGCCGTCGGATCGCCGCGCGTTTCGCGCTCATTGTGTGCAGCGGCGATCACTTGGCCGCCGCATTCGACCACAGCGCCAACCGGCACTTCCCCGGCAAGTTGTGCGGCGCGCGCCTCCTGTAGCGCAAGCCGCATCCACGCCTCACGCATCAGCCGCGATTTTTGCCGTGGAAGAAGAGCGCAACCGTTCCGGGGCCGGAATGGCTGCCGACCGTGGGCCCGATGAAGCTGAGAATGATGTTTTCCGGTTTGCACCCATGGTTCTCCACGAGCCACTTTTTGACCTCAAGCGCATCCTTTTCGCAGTCTCCATGGCTGATGAAAATGATCTGATCCGGTCCATCCGACAGCTCGCCAAACTTGTTGGCCAACGCTCTGAGCGCCTGTTGACGGCCGCGCACCTTTTGCCGGGCAATCAGGCGCCCCTGGTCATCGACGTGCAAAACCGGCTTGATATTGAGCATGGAGCCAAAGAAAGCCGCAGACGGAGAACAGCGTCCGCCGCGCTTGAGAAAGTGCAGATCATCGACCGTAAACCAGTGAACCAAATTCAGTGCGTGTTCGCGCAGCCACTGTGCGTTTTCCTCGAGGCTCATCCCCGCTGCACGGTTTTGCAGCGCATCGTACACAAGCAATCCTTCGCCCGCGCTTGCGCAGAGACTATCGATGACTTCGATGACCGCATCGGGATACTCTTCATGCACCATATCGCAAGCCATGCAAGCCGCATTATAGGTGCCCGAAAGTGCCGAAGAAAACAGCACCGCAAGCACCGGCTCCCCGGCCTCCGCATGCGCTTTGAATGCTGCGTAAAACTCGCCGGGCGAAACCTGGGCCGTCGTGCAAGGCTCTCCAGCGCGCAAACGGTCATAGAACGCATGCACCGTCTCCGCGTCGTTCATCGCTTTCGTGCTGGTTACGCCAGAGAGCGTATAGCTCATTGGCAACATTTCCAAGCGCTCAAAACGCTTAAAAAACTCAGGATTCATATCCGAGCAGGAATCCGTAAGAATTGTATAATTCATAACTGTGTCCTCTCCGTTATTATCCGCTGAACAGGGCTTTTCAGCTGTATCCATCTTACCTATTCGCGCTGTGCCTGTCGTTTCCTGCCCGTTTGGGGAGAATTTTCTCCATTCTTCAGCAAAATCTGTATGCTCACACCGCCTTCTTGCGAATGCATGGCAACGCTTGCCGCAACGCGCTTTGCGTTCAGGCGTTGTGCCAACTGGCTGACGGTTTCCATCGCCTCCTGCACCGCGCGGCGACGGCCCGCCTTTGCTGACGGAACCGTACAAGGTGGTCCCATCACCAGCCGGTGCGCCTGTATCCCGGTCAAATCCCGCTGCGCGATGATGGAGGCTGCCTCAAGCTGCCTCTGTTCATCCCGAATCTTCAGCAAAGGGCGCGCCTGATCCAGGGTAAGCGAAGCCGCCTGTCTTTGCACGGCTTCAGGCAAAGCCAACATGGCAACCCGTTCCTCGATCTTGGCAGCGGGCAGCGCGAATTGCGAAAGCACCGGCTCCATGCCCGAGCGTCTGATCGCCTCAGCTTCCTGCCAAACCCCCGGCGTGCGCCGTGTCATATGCTCTTCCAAGTAGCAGGCGGTCACTTCCGGATCGCTCAGTTCCATCACCAAGGCGTCCACATTTCGAATGCCCACCAACCGGCAGGCGGCCAACCTTCTCGCGCCGCACACCAAAGCATAACGGCCAACCTGCGCATTTTTGCGCACGAGGATCGGCTGCAACAGCCCATGTTTTTTGATGGATGCCGCCAGTTCGATGAGAGAAGGGTCTGTCTCATCGCCTCTGGAGGCAATCACACCGCCGTATATGTCCTCAATGGCAAGGCACATCACCTGTGGCTGCCGCCGCGCATCGTGAGTCACCTGTGCGCTTCTCCGCTTTGTCAAACCCATCACGCTCCCCCGATATGCTTCAATATATGCATACACAGAGGACTTTCATGTGCTTTGATCCGCCGTTTTTCACGGCCGGAAAGGAATAACCGTCGCTGTGCCGGTCCAAATCGTCACACATCCCGATTCATCCGTGCGGTATACCCGTGCACCGACAGCATACAGATCATCCAACACCCTTTGAGATGGATGCCCATAGCTGTTGTTGCCGACGCTGATGATGGCAATCTGCGGCGTCGCCTCCCGAATGAGCGCTGTGCTCGTCGCATACTTACTGCCGTGATGCGCCACCTTGAGGATATCGCAATCCGGAACGTCTTCCATTTCGCAGTCCGCGGGCAAATCCCCAAGTGTCAGCAGACGCATCCCTTCGACATCCGCCTCCAGCACAAGCGAGCGCTCGTTGCTTCCCTTCAGCGTCCCATCCGGCGACAGCACGCGGAACGCAAAGCCGGAAGCCGTGATTTCAGCGCCCGCCGAGACGTGTTCAATCACGATGTTTCGGTCGCGCGCAGTATCCAAAGCCTCGGTGACAACAGCCGATCCCTCTGTATCCTCCGCGCCTTCCGCCAGGATAATCCGATCGATGCGCACTTCGGAATCCAAAAGGACATGCAGTGCGCCCGCATGGTCTTCGTCCAGATGCGTCAGAATCACAGCATCGACGTTCAATCCCTCATGCCGCAGATAACGCAGCATCGCATAGTCATCGGCAGGCCCCACATCGATCAATACAGCCGAACGTCCCCGGCGCAGCAGCGCGGCGTCTCCCTGTCCAACATCCAGTTGCACATACCGCACGGCGCCGTTGAGCCGCGGAAGATAACCGCAAATCAGAAGCGCGCAGAGCATGCCGGCAAGGCGCTTTCTTGAAAACCGAACATGAATCTTGGGGCTGAGCACAGCCATCAGCAAGCCTTGTATGATGAGCGCAACGCCATACGGCGCAGGCACGCGAAGAATTCCTCCCTCCGCTACGCTCAAACTGATGGTTTCCAGCGCTTCGGCGGGAAGCCGTACTACGGCCGCCACGCCTTGCCCCAGCGGCATGGACAGGCCGCTGAGCAACATTGCGCTCCATCCGCCCAGCAAAAGCACGGGCATCAGCAAGCCACAGAGCAGATTCATGGGAATGGACAGCAGCGGAATGTATCCGTACAACAGCATCTGCATGGGCCATGCCGCAAACTGTGCGCTCAGATTGATGGCCAAGGTTGAACGAATGCCCCCGCGCCGTTTTCCTTGCCGCGAAGCAATCCCGCTTCCCAGAAGCAGAATGCCCAGCACCACGAAAAACGAAAACTGAAATGAAGCGCTCAGTGCCCATACCGGGTTGACTGCCGTCATGATCAAAGCCGCTGCGGCCAACGCCGTAATCGGGTCATATCGACGGCCGGTCATCGGCGCCAATTCCCGAAGCAGCACCATGATGGACGCGCGAACCGTTCCTGCGGCGCCGCCCGTCAACAGGCAGAATGCCGAAACCAGAACGGAAAGACAGCAAAAGCGCACCCGACGTCCAATCCCCAACCGTTTCATGATCCGTCGCACCGCAAGCGCGATCAGGCTCAGGTGCATGCCGGATACCACGAGAATATGCGCAATACCGGATATCCGCATGGATTGCAACAATTCATCTTCCAGCTGGGCATCGCTGCCAATCAAAATGGCTTGAAAGAAAGCGGCCTGCTGCCCAAAGAGCGCCTCAGCCCGTTCGCACAGCGCTTCGTTGATTTGACGGAAAAACTCTCGCAGCGAGAAGCACGCTGTTCCCTCAACGCTCCACCCCGACAAAATGTATCCGGATAAATCATACCCTTCGCAAAGTGCCCAAATCCGCCAGTCGATCCCTCCCGGATTGCGCACATCATCCTGCTCAAAAAGACGCCCTGTGCCAAGAATGGTCTGTCCGATTTGTACGCTTTGTGCCTCTTCTCCGTCTTCAAGCATCAGCGTCACCAGAACCGGCCGCCGAAGTACCCGCTCGTTTTCCACTTTCACTTCGCTCAGATACACGCGTTGTTCCGTGACCTTGCGGAACACCGTGCCTTCAATCCGTACCCCAGGTTCCGTCGCCTCATCCCCAGTGCACAGCACATGGCTTGTGCGCGCCCAACCCAAAGCCAAAGACAGCATGACCACATAAAGAAAAGCGCTCCGTTTGCGAACCCGGCATCGCAAGCCCAGTCCAGCAAACAGCGCGCAAACTGCAAACGAAGTCCCCCATGCTGCTTGGAATTCCCTGGCCAAGCCAATGCCTGCAAGGTATGCGATGCATACGGTTGCAAGTTTGCGTTTGACTTTGAACCGTTCCAATCTGCGCAGGAACTTCATTTGCATCAGCCCTTATCCAACCCTATTTGGATAACACAGCGCGAACCCGGCGCAGGGCTCCGGCGGGCAGATGCGCAATTCTTTTGGCAATCCGCTCCACAGTTCCCGGCGGCGCGAGCAGTTTCATCACGCGATCCGCTTCAAATCCATGCCGTGCATACCCCCGGAAAAAAGCCTCCCGCTTGGGATGCATCTTGGCCGTTTCCTCAATCCCGGGATTAAACCGAAGCAGCTTGTCCGTCTTGACCGAAAACGTTGTGAGTTGCTGCTTGACTCTGCGAATCGCATGCTGCCCCTTGGGCGTATTGATCATCACAAGCGACAAGCCCGTATCGTCGTCGCGCTGCGGACAGATCTGCTGCGCCCCCCAGAGATCGGCCAATGTGATGTCAGCGGGATGACGGTTGCCGCGAAGTTGGGTGCATTGGCCGCAAGCAGGCCGCAAATACAGATTCTGCAAGAAACCATACAAAAACGGCTCGTCCGTCTGCGTACCGGTTACTTCGCTGCCATCTTCCAGCGTAGCGACAGCCGAAAAATTCTTCCAGCCCAGACGCTTATCCCGGAATGCGTAGGCTGTCACACGCTGCCCGTGCTTGCGTTCCAGTTCGGCCAGATAGCTGGCAAACACCCCCGGGGAAGGCACGCCATGGCAAACAAAATCCACGGTCAACAGCTTCTCGCGCTCTTTCCCCCGAACCTTGGCAAGCAAACCGTCGATCTGACAGGGCGTTCCCGAAAACAGCACGGGAATACCCCGAGAACACAGCGCCGCCGCGTTGCGAATGGCCTCTGTCGCATCGCTCTGCACGTATTTGGACCCACGCATCCCCGCAACTTCCGATGCGTCCATCGCCCCCACGTGTTCCACATGCAGGTGATCGTCAAACGCAGCGCCGAAGACCACGCCCCCCTGAGCGAGCACATCATGCGCCAGCGCAGAGAATATGCCGCCGGAAGACGAATGTTCACGCACCTGCGTGTTTTTGTGCTGCGCGCCCATCGTTTGTACGGCATGCGCTTCATGAACGGCGCCCACGGGGCAACGCTTTTCACACAGGTCGCAGGAAATGCACTTCTCCCCATCCACCACCGGATAGAGAAAGCCCTCCTCGTCCGGGCGCATCGTGATCGCCCCTGTGGGACAAATGCTCACACAGGCTCCGCATCCCGTACACTCAACCCGATTGGCTCTGACCGTTTGCCTCATAGCCTCACCTTTCCAACTGCATGACGGCAGAAACCGCGCCATCCAGCCCCTTTCTGTATTCGGGCAGCTTCTCCGCCAAATACGCCCGTTCCTCATCCGCTCGGGAAAGAAGCTTCTCATACATGCCGATCAGCTGCTCCGCGGAATTCAGTTCCTGCACCGGAATCAGATGCCCTTCCTCGTTGCCAAACAGATCCCGCGCAATTCCCCGCGCCTTGACGGAGTATCCGATCACAAGTGTCGGCACGCAGCTGGAATACCCAGCAATCGAAGCATGTGTGCGCGCCGTCACCAGGGCCTTGAGCCGCCCAATATAACCTTTGAGCATCTGCGCGTCCAGTGTTGTGGGAAGCATCACCACGCGCGGTTCATCCAGGAAGGGCTCCCTCAGTTCTTCCAGCGCAGCAGCGTCGTTGTCGTGCGCCCAGGTGACATGCGGAATCAGCGCAACCGAATCCTTGCTGGTGCCCAGAATATGTTCAATGAGTTTCGTAAAGGCTTCCATTGCAGAGCGCCTGTCCTTCGCTTTGTTGAGAATCAGCGGGCTGATGTTGATACCCACCGTTCCTTCCTCGTTCCAGCCGGAAGGCAGCGGCATTTTCCAGGTTTTGAGCGTAAACGCCGGGTCACAGCAACACATGGCCGGCAATCCAGCGCGCTGCAAAGCCGTATAGGTAATCGATTCGCGCGCAACAATCAGGTCGTAAGTTGCAAGATCCTCGAGCAGCTCTCCCTCGAGCAAATCCGGCTCGATCGAGCAGCACCAGAGCACGGTTGGCCTCCCCGCACGCTTGAGCCTCCTGTTAATGACGATCAAGTGTTCAGGACGTCCGTAGCAATAGGTATCCCCGCCTACGGACAGGCAAAGGCTGTGCTTGCCCGCGCGCAAAACGGGCGCGTACTTGCGCGCCACCTCGCTCTCCCGTGAAGCGCCCAGGCGGAAAGCGACGGAATTGATCAACCGGTCCAGACTGTACGGCGCAATGGTGGAAGAGAAAATCCGCTTCACATTCTCAAGCCCAATGTTCCGGTCAAATTGCGGCTGATCCGATGCCAGATCGACGCGCACACCGGCCCTTTGAACAAACAATGCGGACGTGCTGCGCACAATCGCTTCGCAACCCCGGTTTTCACAGCCGCCGTGATTATACAACAAAATCCTGCTCATCGCCTGATTCCCCACTTTCTGCCGGTGACTTTTTCCTTCACCCGCTGCATCAGATAAAACTGTGGGAAATATCCCTTCTGAACCAGCCGGTAAATCGTCCGATCCCTCTGCGGAACTCGATTGGCGTCCACGCCGTGAAGCACCAGCGGGCGAATTCTCTCGTTGAATACCTTCATGCTCGCCTTGATGCCGTTTTCTTTTTCCTCAATCCATATGCAGCTCTGCAAAAAATCGCGGAAATAGAGCTCCTTGATCCCTTCACTGAGCAAAATAGAATCCATACTCCGAAGCATGGGCTGATGAGCCTGGCTGTATTGCCCGATGTTGGCCATGGCCGAGCGTGCATGAATGCGATAGACATAGGTGCATTCCGCCAAATGCGTCACGCGCTTTGCGCGCAAATAGAGCCGCAAATTGAGCAATGCGTCCTCGCCAATGCGCACGCTTTCGTCAAGCCGCATGCCGCCGTCAAACAGGTCGCGCAGATAGAGCTTGTTCCAGAGGTTGTTGTAAATGCGATGCATATGAATGATTTCCTTGACAATTTCGGAGGGCTGCTGGCGTACCGGCTCAATTTCCACCGGCACGCGCTGGCCTAGCGCCTCGTCAAAGAGAATATGGTTGGCCGATGTGATCTGCGCCCCCGAGCGCATGGCTGCCTGATACAACCGGGCAAAGCTGTCTTCCTCAAGGGCATCGTCCGCATCCACGAAAGCGATATACCGCCCCGTGGCCATCGCAATGCCGCGATTGCGCGCAGCAGAGACGCCTTTGTTGAGCGTATGGATCACCTTTGCACGCGGTTCCTCGCGGGCAAACGCATCGAGAATGGCTCCTGTGGCATCCGTGGAACCGTCATCAATGAAAATCATCTCCAGGTCGGGCGTTTTTTGCGCCCTCAGGCTTTCCAAGCAGACACGCAAAAACCGTTCCGCGTTAAAACACGGCACGATGACGCTGATCTCCATCCCCTGAATCTTCCCTTTCCTGTCAAAATGTCCCTCACGGGAGCAGCACACTGGAAATCGGACAAACCCGAAGCGCGACGTAGTAGAGCTTCTGCTTGAAGCACAACTCGCTCACCCGCACGCCCCTTGTAATCGTGCGGACGATTTCCCGGCTGAAACCGAGCGCCGCGCGATAACGTCCGCGGTCGGCCCGCAAAATGCGCAGATAAATGTCAAGATGCGCGCGAAACAGTCTGGTTTGCATCCCCTGTTCCGCGATCCACTGGCTGATTCCGGCAAGCATATCCCGGCTGCGCGCGTACACATCCTTGCGCGCGCGCGTCATCGCTGAATTGCCGCCAAATTCGTAGGCATAAACCACTCGGTCGGTCATCTTCCAGGCTCGCGCCACCGCGAAGACCGCCAGATTGAAAAGGACATCCTCGCCCACCTTCACGCCCACGGGCGCGCAGATTTGGTGTTCACAAATCAAACTTGTCCGGTACAGGCGCGCGCACATGCTGTTGAGCGCGCTGTCTCCGCGAATAAGGCTCTCCAGCACACAGGTCAGATCGCCATCCGCACAGACATGCCGTTCCTCTCGACCTCCCTCATCCAGATAGCGCATCACATACGCGCCACAGATGACATCAAGGTCGTCCCCTGAAAGCGCCAGCAAAACCTCCAGCGCGTCGGGTGTCAAAAGATCGTCGGCGTCGAGAAAAAAGAGCCACTTTCCCCGCGCCATCTCCATGCCCGCGTTGCGCGCTGCGGATACGCCGCCGTTGCGCGTATGCAAAACGCGCATGCGCCTCTCCTGCGCGGCGAGCGCATCCAGGCGCGCTCCCGTATCGTCCGTGGAGCCATCATCCACCGCGATCAGCTCCCACTGTTCAAACGTCTGCGCCTGCACACTGCGCACACTGGCTTCCACGGTCGGCCCGTTCTGGTAACAGGGCATGATGATGCTCACCAGCGGATTCATTGAGGCATCTCCTTTTTGGCTCGAAGCGCAAAGTCCGCTTCGCCGATCTTTCTACCAAATATCTGAAACGGAAGAATCAAAGGATACACCTTTGCATACAACCCCGTCTCGCACAGGATCAAAAGCAGGCGTGACGATAGGCTCATGCGCTGCACATTCATGCCGTCGCGAGCAAGCAGCGGCATGGCCTTGCTTTGAAATCCGCGCAGGACGCCCAAAAGGCCCCCGTCTTTGTATAAGCGCAGTACGACACTGTCCACGTATGCGGGATAGTACGCCTCCATCTTCCCTCGCCGCGTGAGCAACGCGCGCATGGCAACCAGCCAGGGCCGATGCGTATCAAACTCGTTGTGCGCTCTGCACTGCGTCGCCGAATTCGCGTGAATCCGATAGCGATATGTCACCCGATGAACGTATTCGATTTCGCGGCTGCAAAGCACGGCCTCCAGGTTGAACAGCGCGTCCTCCGCCAAAGCGAGGCCCTGCACAAGCCGCAAGCCCTCCCGCTCCAGCAGGGATCTCCGATGCAGTTTGTTGCACATGATGTTCAGCACGCTGTCGCCCTCGATCAGACGAAGCGCCATGGCGCGGCGCTTCGCTTCGCCGTGCAGGCGCGTCCAGTTTGTCGTTGGCCAGAAGACTTGTGTTGTTCCTGTTTCATCAAACGTTTCATGCGCGCAGACGACCATGTCGGTTTGCTCCCCGGCAGCGGAAAGCATGATATGAAGCGCCTGCGGCAGGAGCACATCGTCCCCGTCCACGAAGGTTACCCACTCTCCCCGGGCGCACTCAAGCCCGCGGTTGCGCGCCGCGCTCACGCCAGCGTTCTCCTGATGCAGCACGCGAACACGATCGTCCGCCTCTGCGTAGGCACTGGCCAGCGCCAATGTGCCGTCCTTCGATCCGTCATCGACGACAATGACCTCGATTGCGCGTTCGCTTTGCGCCAGCACAGAATCCAGACATTGCGCCAAATACCGTTCCGCATTATAGCAGGGAATGATTACGCTGACTTTCATGGCGCATTCTCCCTGCCTTGAACCAGCGCCACGGCCCCCTGCACGTTTCCGGACAACCACCGCTGCGCAAACATCCGGCCGCGTACCTGCGTGCGCAATCCCTTTCCGGTATGCAGCGTATACAGCAGCAGCGGACGAACGCCACGCAACCGGCGCAACAGCGTCTGCATGGTTTCGTCCTGCCGGAATTCCTCCATGGCCGCATAGACATCTTCCATTCGAGGATCGAAGCGAATCCCCTTGCAGATCAGCTTGTCATAACAGAGTACGGGCAACACGGCCTCCAGCTCCCGGGCACGACCGACGTCCTGCGCATAACGGCAAAGCCTGACGCTGAGCGTCATGAGCCGCCGCGCGAGTTGCGGCTTTTTCTGCGCCATGAGCGACCCGCTGCGTTGAAAATAGTTCACATACACCTTGGAAAGCGCGGCAATGCGGCGCGTATGCAACAAATACATGGCTGAAAAAAGCGTATCTTCAGCAAAAATCTCGTCATTGGGCGCAAAGCGCAACCGATTGGTTTCAATGAGCGAACGGCGGTATACCTTGCTCCAAGCTTCCTGACCATGGCGATACGGCATCCAGTAATGATAGAAATAATGGGCGAGCCCCTGCTGTTCCAGGTCGATCACCTCATCCGAAAAATGAAGATATGCCCCATGCTGGCCTGACGCATCGACAAGCCGGTAATTGAAGAGCACTTGATCGGCTCCGGTCTCGTCCATGGCCCGAACAGCATCTTCCAGAAGGGTCGGCTCGACGGTGTCATCCGAATCCACAAACGCCACAAACTCGCCTTTTGCCACGTCCAGCCCGGCATTGCGCGCCGATGACAACCCTCCGTTCTGCTTATGAAGCAACCGGATGCGGGCGTCCCGCTGTGCATAGTCGCGCATGATAGCGGGGCATCCGTCTCGCGTGCCATCGTCGACCAAAATGAGTTCAAAATCGGAGAAAGTCTGTGCCAAAATGCTATCCAGGCAGGCCGGCAAGTAAGCCTCCACCTGATAGACCGGTACGATCACGCTGACACGGCACATACGCTTTCCTCCTCATCCCATGTACACGGAAACATTATAACATAGATCCCACTTCTAGGCCATATGCTTTTGCAAAATGCACTTTGCGTCCGTTTTTTCCCACACGCAGTATAGCAAAAGGCGGAGGGACAAAACGCCCCTCCGCACTTGCACGGATTTATTCCGCCTCTTCCTGCGGCTCAAGCAGCAAACGAATGGCTTCCTGCAACTGCGCATCTTCGTCGTGCGGCAGGTTGTTGATGCCGTAAATGGTCACGGCGTCTTCGTCCAGCGCGACCTCAACATCGGGCTCGATGCCCACTTCGTGAATGCACTCTCCGTTCGGCGTGTAATACCGGGCTGTCGTCAGCTTGATTCCGCTTCCATCCGTAAACTCCAGCGCGCTTTGCACGACGCCTTTGCCAAACGTCTTCTCGCCCACGAGCGTGCCAACCCCATAATCGCGCACAGCGCCCGCCAGAATTTCCGAAGCACTGGCGCTATAGCCATTGACCAGCACAACCAGGGGCACGTCATAGTATTCGTCATCGACTTTGTATTCTTCCACGTAGTCGTACTTGTCCCGCATGGAAACAACCACGCCTTCCGGGAGAATCAGGTCCGCCATCTCCACGCATACATCGACCAGACCGCCGCCGTTGTTGCGCAAATCAATGATCATGCCTTCCACATCCGCCTCGCGGAATGCATCAATTGCTTCGGCAAACCCCTCGTACGCATTGCCCAGGAAATCGTAGACAATCACGTACCCGACATTGCCCTCGAGAATATCATATTCCACGTAGTTGATATTGACAATCTCCCGCGTGACTTCAAAATCGATCGTTTCCAGGTCGCGCAGCACCGTAACCTTGACCGTTCCGCCCGGTTCGCCGCGCATGACATTCACCGCATCGTCCATCTCATACGCCGAATAGTAAACGTCATTGACATAGACAATCTTGTCGCCTGTGCGCATGCCGACCTTTTCCGCAGGACTTCCCTTAAATACGCGCGTGACAGTGATCATCTGGTCGGAAGGGTCCGCCAGCAATTGACAACCAATGCCCGCATATTCCCCTTCCGTCTCCTCGTTAAAGGACTCCATATCTTCCTTCGTGTAATAGGTGCTGTATACATCGCCGATGCCTGCAATCAGCCCCAGCGCAGCGCTTTCGAGCATTTGCTCTTTGTCCACATCTTCATAATAGTAGGAATCCACCAGATCCATGAGCACGTCCAGCTTTTCAAATTGGAGCAGCCGCTCGTACTCTTCCCGGGTAATCGTGACGGTTTCCTCTTCCTCGCCGGTAAGCCAGGGAAGCATAGAGGCCGCCAAAGCCTGCGTAGAGGATGTGCAGACCATCAGGGCCACAAGGCACAACGCCATGACATGAAATTTTCTCAATCTGTTCACATTTCCTTTCCATTTGAAAACAGCCGACCTGTCGGTCGGCGTAACCCAATCAATATACAGGACGCGGCTTGTCCTTGCCGCTCTTGCCCAAGAGCATCATCATTTTGAACGTCACCGCATCGTCGAACTTGCGAAGATCCAGCCCCGTTTGACGCTGCACTTTGTCCAGGCGATAGACCAGCGTATTCCTGTGAATATAAAGCTGTCGCGCCGTATCCGACAGGTTGAGATCTTTCGCAAAGAACATCTCGATGGTATGAAGCATTTCATCATTGAACAGCCGCGCTGTCTTGCGGTTGAACAGAATGCTATGATAGCGTGCGCCCATTTCGCGCGGAATATCCATCAGGAACCGCTCGAGCACCAGGCTGCGATAGACATAAATGTGTTGCTCCGTCAGGAAAATGCCGCCAACCTCCCCAGCGCGGCGCGATTCACGATAGCGGCCGACGCCTCGACCGCATCGGTCGACGTCACCATCAAGGCT